>DASQXT010000287.1:0-2001 GCA_035639575.1 Geodermatophilus sp. | reverse complement strand
CCGGCGCAGGGATCGCGATGGGCTACGACGACCTCAAGGTCGTCGAGCTGCGCGACCTGCTCGCCTCGATCGAGGCCGGCCGGCCCGTCGGCGTGGACCTGACCGACGCCGTCCGCGCCGCGGTCGTCCTCGACGCCCTCGTCGCCTCGGCGGCGAGCGGGAGCCGGGTCGAGGTCCCGGTCGGCTGAGCTCCGCGCGCCGGACCGTGGGGGCCGGGCGTGACCGCGCACGGAGAGGGCCCTTGACGCTGCTGGTGGGCCATGTCACATTCCTCATGTCACTATGTCCAGACATACGGACCTCGTCGCGGGGGGCGGCGTCCGGAGGACTGGACAGGCCAGCGGCCACCAGGAAGGTGGCCAACCGACGAGGAGACGTGCATGAGGAAGACCCGGAGGTCGCTGCAGGCGGCGGTGGCGGTCAGCGCAGCGACCGTGGCGCTGGCTGCGTGCAGCAGTCAGGGCGGGGCACAGAACGCCGGCGGCGGCAACGCCGCGGGAGGCGAGAGCTACACCATCGCGATGGTCACGCACGAGGCCCCCGGTGACACCTTCTGGGACAAGATCCGGAACGGGGCCGAAGCGGCCGCGAAGAACCACAACATCACGCTGAACTACTCGAACAACCAGGACGCCGGCGAGCAGGCCACCCTCATCCAGAACGCCATCGACCAGGGCGTCGACGGGCTGGCGACCACGCTGCCCACCCCCGACGCCATCGGCCCGAACGTGAAGAAGGCGGTCGACGCCGGGATCCCGACGGTCGCGTTCAACGCCGGCATCAACGACTACAAGAACTACGGCGTCGGCATGTACTTCGGCTCGGACGAGGACCTGGCCGGCCAGACCGTGGGCACGAAGCTCTCCCAGGAGCACCCCGGCCACACCGTCTGCGTGATCCAGGAGCAGGGCCAGGTGCAGCTCGAGGCCCGCTGCGCCGGCGTGAAGAAGACCAACCCCGACACCGAGGTGCTCTACGTCAACGGCCGCGACCTGCCCGCGGTGCAGCAGACCATCGGGGCCAAGCTGCAGCAGGACGCCTCGATCGCCAACGTGGTGGCGCTGGGCGCCGACATCGCGCTGGCCGCCCAGAAGGCCAAGGCCGACGCGGGCAGCCAGGCCGACATCGCGACCTTCGACCTCAACGCCGACGTGGCCAAGCAGATCAAGGACGGCGGCATCCTCTTCTCGGTCGACCAGCAGCCCTACGTCCAGGGCTACATGGCCGTGACCTCGCTGTGGCTGAACCTCAGCAACGGCAACGACATCGGCGGCGGTGGCCCGGTGCTGACCGGCCCGTCCGTCGTCGATACCAGCAACATCGGCCCGATCGTCCAGTACGCGGAGAACAACACCCGCTGACCGCTGGGGGGAGCCGGGGCGACCCGGCTCCCCCCGCCCTCCCGCCCAGCCCTGGAGCAGTCATGAGCTCATCCGTGGCGGCGAAGCCGTCCACCGCACCCCCGGCCGCACCCGCGGGCCGCGCCCAGCGATCACTCGTGTCCCGGGTGCTCGGCCGTCCCGAGATCGGCGCGCTGGCCGCGGCGATCGTCATCTTCGCCTTCTTCTGGGCCGTCGCCCCGGCGTTCCGGACGCTGCCGGCGCTGGCCACCGTCCTCTACGCCTCCTCGACCATCGGCATCGTGGCGGTCGGCGTGGCGCTGCTGATGATCGGCGGCGAGTTCGACCTGTCCGCCGGTGTCGCGGTGACCACGACGGCGCTCGCGTCGGCGATGATCTGCTACCAGTTCAGCCTGAACATGTGGGTCGGCGTCCTGGTGAGCCTGCTCATCGCGCTGGCGGTCGGCTTCGTCAACGGCTATCTGGTGATGCGGACGGGGATCCCGAGCTTCCTCATCACGCTGTCGACCTTCTTCATCCTCCAGGGCCTCAACCTGGGCGTCACCAAGCTGGTCACCGGCACGGTCGCCACGCCCAACACCAGCTCCCTGGACGGGTTCGCCGCCGCGAAGGCGGTCTTCGCCAGCGACATCGGCCTGGG
>DASQXT010000286.1:0-4355 GCA_035639575.1 Geodermatophilus sp. | reverse complement strand
CCCGCCGCATCGCGACCTCGACCGGATCGGGCCCGTCGAAGGGACGGCGCCCAGCGAGGCACTCGTAGGCGACCGTGCCCCACGAGTACACGTCGACGGCGGGCGAGGCCTTCTGCCCCTGCACCAGCTCCGGCGCCAGGTACTGCGCGGTCCCGACGACGTGGCCGGTGCGGGTGACGGTGGCGTTCGCGGCCGACCAGGCGATGCCGAAGTCGGTCATCTTCACGGTGCCGTCGGGGCGGACCAGCAGGTTGGCCGGCTTGACGTCGCGGTGCACGACCCCGGCGGCGTGCGCGGCGGCCAGCCCGGCGGCGACCTGACCCAGCAGGTCCAGCGTCCGCTCCGGGGTCAGCCGGCCCTCGCGCGCCAGCACCGCCGACAGCGGCTCGCCGTCCACCAGCTCCATGACCAGGTAGACCAGCCGGTCGCCGCCGGGGGAGACCGGCTCACCCTCGCCGTAGTCGTGCAGGACGGCGATGTTCGGGTGGCTCAGCCCGGCCGACAGGCGGCCCTCGGTGCGGAACCGGGTCAGGAAGACCGGGTCGCCGGTGAACTGGCTCTTGAGCACCTTGACCGCGACCTCGCGGCCGAGCACCCGGTCCTGCCCGCGCCAGACCTCACCCATCCCCCCGGTCGCGATGAGCGACCGGAGCTCGTAGCGGTCCTGCAGGACGTCTCCCGTGGCCGCCATGCTCAGACGGGGTCGACCAGGCGCAGCGGCGGGTGCGGCGCGAGACGCTTCTCCAGCGTGACCCGGTGCCGCCCGTCGGACTCGTGCCGGAAGTCCAGCCGGTCGACCAGCGCCTGCATGAGGAGCAGGCCGCGGCCCTCGTCCAGCGGCGAGCCGCCGTCCCGGCCGGACAGCGCGGCGGGGTCGAAACCCTCGCCGCTGTCGACCACGCTGATCCGGCACAGCCGGTCGTCGATGGCGACCTCGACCTCGTACTCGGCGTGCTCGCCGGCGTGCTGGACGACGTTCGCGCAGGCCTCGGTGAGCGCCAGCGCCATCTCGTCGATCACCGTCCGCTCGGTGTCCAGGTGCTCCAGGGCCTGCCGGCACAACCCGCGGATGAACGGGACGCTGTCGGTGTCCACCGGGAGGTGGACCGTGAAGGCGATGTCCACGCCGGGTTCCCCCCTCCCGCCCGCAGGCATCTAGGCTGCTCAGGTCCACGTCGTCGATGGGAGGACCGATCCGTGCAGTTCGACGTCGAACGGACGACGGTCCTCGGGCGGCCGGCGCTGAGCGTACGCGGAGAGCTGGACCTGGCGACCGCCCCGCGCCTCGCAGAGGCAGCGGAGTCACAGCTGTCCCAGCAGCCGCAGTCCCTGGTCGTCGACCTGACCGGCACGACGTTCCTCGACAGCTCCGGTGCCCGTCAACTGGTGCGCATCGCACGGCGCGCCGCCGCCGAGGGCGTCGCGCTCGAGGTCGTCTGCCCGCGCGCCAACCGCCCGGTGCGGCTGGTGGTCGACCTACTGGAGCTGCGGGCGGTGGTGCCGATCGTCGAGTCGCCCAGCCTGACCGAGAACGAGGTCGGCCCGTAGTCCGTAGGGTCGGACGGCGATGACGCCCGTCGCCAGCACGCCTCCTGACGTCCCGGGGGTCGGCGACGACGCCCTGCGGCGCTGCGCCGACGAGCCGATCGCCGTCCCGGGCGCGATCCAGCCGCACGGCGCGCTGCTGGCCGTCACCGAGCCCGACCTCGCCGTCGTCGTCGCCTCGGCCAACGCCGCCGACGTTCTCGGCGTGACCCCGGCGTCCCTCGCCGACGTGCTGGCCCCCGCCGACCTCGACCGGCTGAGCGCCGGCCTGACCGGGGACCTCGCCGAGGTCAACCCGCTGCGGGTGAGGATCGCCGGCGCCGAGGTCGACCTCGTCGTCCACCGCGCCGACGGCCTGCTGGTCACCGAGTGGGAGCCGCTGGCCGGTGCCGAGCAGGCCGACGCCGTCTGGCACGCCCGGCTGGCGCTGGTGCTGCAGCGGCTCGCGGCCAGCGGCACCCTCGACGAGCTCACCGCCTCGCTGGCCCGCGACGTCCGGGCGCTCACCGGCTTCGACCGGGTGATGGTCTACCGCTTCGACCCCGAGTGGAACGGCGAGGTGGTCGCCGAGGACCGCAGCGCGGACCTCGAGCCCTTCCTCGGCCTGCGCTACCCGGCCAGCGACATCCCCGCCCAGGCCCGCGCGCTCTATGCGACCAACTGGCTGCGGCTGATCCCCGACGCGACCTACCGGCGGGTGCCGCTGCAGCCGGCCGCCAACCCGGTCACCGGGCGCCCGCTGGACCTCTCCGGCGCGATGCTGCGCAGCGTCTCGCCGGTGCACCTGGAGTACCTGGCCAACATGGGCGTGGTCGCCTCGATGTCGGTGTCGCTCGTCGACCACGGCCGGCTGTGGGGGCTCATCGCGTGCCACTCCTACAGCGGCCCGCACCGCCCTTCCTACGCCGACCGGCTGGCCGCGGAGTTCCTCGGCCGCACCGCCTCGCTGCTGCTGCAGACCACGGTCGAGGCCGGCGAGCAGGGTCGCGTGGTCGCGGTGGCGCAGCGGCAGGCCGAGCTGGTGGCCGCCCTCGGCCGCACCCCGCGGAGCCCGACGCAGGCCCTCACCGGGGGGACGCCGACCGTGCTGGACCTGCTGCCCGCCGCCGGCGCCGCCGTCCGCCTCGACGGCCGGCTGCGCCTGCTCGGCAGCACCCCGCCGGCCGAGCGGGTGCCCGATCTGGTCGCCGCGCTGCTCGCCCGGGGCCGCCCGGCCACCGACGCGCTCGGCAGCGTGGTGCCCGAGGCGGCCGACGTCGCCGACACCGCCAGCGGCCTGCTCGCCGTCGAGGTCGGCGGCGGGCGCGGCGACTTCCTGGCCTGGTTCCGGCCCGAGACCCTGCGCGAGGTCACCTGGGGTGGCGACCCGCACACCTCGAAGGTCGTCGAGGACGACGCCGGCCCGCGGCTGTCCCCGCGCCGCTCGTTCGCCGCGTGGCGCGAGACGGTGCGCGGGACGGCGACGCCGTGGCGCGCGCACGAGGTCGAGGCCGCGCAGGCGCTGGCCGCCCACCTCACCGAGTCGGCGCTGCTGCGCGCCCGGGAGGACGACCGGCTGGCCGCGGCGCTGCAGCGCACCCTGCTGCTGGAGCAGCTGCCGGAGGTGCCCGGCGTCGCGCTGGCCGCCCGCTACCGGCCCAGCGCCGCGGACGTCGTCGGCGGTGACTGGTACGACCTGGTGCCGCTGCCCAGCGGCCGGCTGGCCATCGTGCTGGGGGACGTCGCCGGGCACGGGCTGGCCGCCGCCTCGGTCACCGCGCAGCTGCGGCACGCGCTGCGCGCCCACCTGCTGCGCGACCGCGGCCCGGCCGCCGCGCTGCAGGGACTGGGCGAGGTGATCGCCGCGCTGCTGCCCGGCGAGCTGGCCACCGCGGTCGTCGTCGAGCTCGACCCGGGAACCGGGGAGGTCGCCGTCGCCAACGCCGGCCACCTGCCGGTGCTGCACGCGGCGGCCGACGGGGTGCGGCTGCTGTCCGAGGGGCGGGGCCCGGCGCTGGGCCTGCTCGACGAGGTCGACTACGCCGAGACCCGGCTCCGGCTGGCCGGGCCCGACCGGCTGCTGCTCTACAGCGACGGGCTGGTGGAGCGCCGCGACGTCCCGCTGCCCGACCGGCTGGACGCGCTGTGCGCCGCCGTCGCGGCCGGCGAGGAGCCCGAGGCGCTGCTGGACGAGGTGCTCGCCGCTCTCGACCCGGCCGACACCGACGACGTCACCCTGGTCGGCCTCGGCCGCACCTGAGCCGCCCCGGAAACCCCTCCCGCGACCTCCACCGCTGCCCGGAGCCGGCGCCCCCCGGCGAACGTCCACCCCTGCTTCGCATGGGAAGCAGGGGTGGAGGTTCGCGGGAGTACCAGCGCCGGGGAGGCCCCGGCCCCGCAGTGGTGGTGCCGCTACCGGGCGCGGCCGTCGGCGTCCGCGCGGCCCGGGACCGGCGGCTGACGACGCACGCCGGCGTCGAACCGCTGCGTGCGGTCGGTGGCGTCGTCGTCGCCGTCCGCCGCGTGCCGCCCGGCGGTGGGGAGGGTGAACTCGGCGGTCTCGTCCAGCAGGTGCTTGGCCACGATGAGGGTCCTTCCGTGCGTGGTCGACACCGAGGCTAGGAGCCCGAGCGGACGCACCTGGGATGCGCGGGGACGGCTGTGGCGGGTGGGACTGCTGTGGCAGGAGAGGGGTTCCGTCGCCGGGGTCGGCGCCCTCAGTCGCCGCGGCGACGGCGCCGGCGGGGCGGGTCGTCGCCCCCGCGGCTGCGCGCGAACGACTGCGCCAGCTCCCGCGGCCAGCCGTCGTCCACCAGCAGCAGCTCCAGGCG
>DASQXT010000285.1:0-27981 GCA_035639575.1 Geodermatophilus sp. | reverse complement strand
GCGGGGCGATCCTCGAGCGCTACGTGGCCGCCGGCGGCCCCGCGGCGCTGGGCTACCCGAGCAGCGACGACGTGGCCGCGGCGGGTGGTGGCGCCCGGATCGAGCTGCAGGGCGGCGCCATCTACTGGTCGTCGGCGACGGGCGCGCACGTCGTCCGTGGCGACATCCTGGCCAGGTGGCGGCAGTGGGGCGCGGAGTCCGGGGCCCTGGGCTACCCGACCGGCGACGACGCGGCCGCGCCGAACGGCGGGTACCTGACCACCTTCCGCGGCGGCACCGTCTACTGGTCGCAGCCGACCGGCGCGAAGGTGGTGCGCGGGGCGATCCTCGAGCGCTACGTGGCCGCCGGCGGCCCCGCGGCGCTGGGCTACCCGAGCAGCGACGACGTGGCCGCAGCGGGCGGCGGCGCCCGGATCGAGCTGCAGGGCGGCGCCATCTACTGGTCGTCGGCGACCGGGGCGCACGTCGTCCGCGGGGAGATCCTGGCCCGGTGGCGGCAGTGGGGCGCGGAGTCCGGTGCGCTGGGCTACCCGACCGCCGACGAGACCGCCGGGCCCGACGGCGGCTACCTGACCACCTTCCGCGGCGGCACGGTGTACTGGTCGCCGTCCACCGGCGCGAAGGTGGTGCGCGGCGCGATCCTCGAGCGCTACGTGGCCGCCGGCGGCCCCGCGGCGCTGGGCTACCCGACGGCCGACGACGGGCCTGCGCCCGGTGGCGGTGGCGCCAAGGTGGCGCTGCAGGGCGGGGCGGTCTACTGGTCGGCGGCGACCGGCGCCCACGTGGTGGTGGGCGAGGCCGCCGACCACTACGTCCAGCTGGGCGAGACGACGTCCTGGCTGGGCTACCCGACCGTCGACACGGTGGAGACCCCCACGGGCACGCGCACGGAGTTCCAGCACGGCGTCATCGACGTGACCGGCCAGGTGGCCAGCGCCTCCCGTCGCTGACCGCCACGACGACCGCGGCCGCCGGCCCCCTCGGGAGGGGGCCGGCGGCCGCGGTCGTGCGTGCGGTCGGTCAGGCGGTGCCGGCGCCGTCCGAGCCGCCGCCGTCGGAGCCGGCGGCCGGACCGGGCCAGCGGGCGGCCTCCAGCTTGCGCAGCCGCTCCTCGTAGCGCGCGATGCCGCTGAACCGCACCCGGATCCGCTCGTGCTCGCGCACCACCTCGTCGAGCAGGCGGCGGGCCTCGGGGACGTCCTCCGGGGAGCCGACCTCGACCGGCCCCTCCGCGCACTCCCGGTCGGCGATCCGGACCTCGAGGGCGGCCACGTGCGGGCCCAGCCGGTCGACGTCGAAGGACACCCGGCCGTGCTGCTCATGCAGCTCGGCCAGCTCGCCGGACACCCGGCGCAGCTCGTCCTCGAGACGCCGGACGTCACCGGAGAGGGCGTCGCAGCGCTCGTCGACGGTGCGGCGCAGCCCGTCGAGGCCGGCCTGCAGCTCGGCCCGCAGCTCCGCACGCAGGCCGGCGTCGACGTGCTCGACGCGCTCGCGCACGGCCTGCAGAGCCGGCTCGGTGCGGACGGCGACGACCGCGTCGAGCTTGCGCTGCACGCGCGCCCACACCGGGCTGACCCGGGCCGCGACCGCGAACCGGCGCAGGGGGCCGCTCACCGGAGGTACTCCGCGCTGCCGTCCTCGATCCAGCTGCGCAGCATGGTGGCCTCCGCGATGAGCTCGTGGTCCCCGGTCAGGGCCGAGGCCCCGCCGTAGGCGTGGTCCCAGGTCGTCTGCACCGGGGTCCAGATGAAGGAGAACCCGGCGAGCAGCAGCCGCGCGTCCGGGTAGAGCAGGCGCACCAGCCAGGCCGCGACCGTGCCCGTCGTCGCCCACCGCGGCTGGGCCGGGTCGAAGCCGAGCGCGCGGGACAGCGGCTGGTTGACCTCGCGGTTGGGGATCGGCACCAGGCCGAGGTCCGGGGGCCACCAGGCGGGCAGCCGCTCGACGTCGGCGTACATCATCCCGGGCTCGTTGTAGAGGTAGAGCCGGGACCGGTAGTCGGCGAAGACCCACGGCGTGGCCTCGAGGGCCCACTGGGTGACGACGACGTCGGCGCGGGTGCCCAGCCCGCGGGGGTGCTGCGGACCGTCGAGGGCGAAGCCGTTCACGCGGACCACCAGGTCGGCCGCGTCGATCGCCGCGGCCCGCTCGGGGTCGGGGGGCACAGGGGCGTTGCCGACGACGGCGACCGACTCCACGGGGGTGCGCCCGGCGTAGGCGTCGACGAGTCCGGCGACGACCTCCAGCCCGTTCCGCACGGGGGTCGGCGCCCCGACCTCGGGGTCTGCGACTGCCATCGGCGCGACGGTAGCAAGCAGGGGTGGGACGGACTGGTTCCGCCGGGGTGGTCCGGCCCTCCTGAGGGCGATGTGACGGATGGGGTCCCGTTCTGCCGGGCCTCGGGCCGCCGGGGGACGACGCGGCTATGCTGCGGTCATCGAAACCGGTCGGGCGACGCGTGTCGCTGCCGTGACCGGTGGGTGGTCCACGCCCGGTCGACCGCCGCGCGACCTGGACCCGTCATGCCGTCGTCCTGAGGACTGCACAAGCCTATGACCACCACCTCCGCCGAGCCGCCCGTCGCCGAGACCGAGTCGGCGCCGGACGTCGCCGGGCTGGCGCAGCGCCTCCTGACGCTGCCGCCCGCACCGGGTCTGCCGGTCGAGCTGTACGCCAAGCGCCTCCGCGGCCACGTGGACCTGGAGCGCACCTCGTTCCGGCTCGCCCCGCACACGGTGCTGACGACCAACACCTACTCCGGTCGCGTCCCCGCCTCCTACTGGCAGCGCTGGACCGCCGTCCGGGAGATGACCTTCGAGGCCGAGACCTCGGGGGAGGGCCGGGTCGAGCTGTACGCCAGCGACCCCAACGGCGAGGAGCGGTTCCTGACCGGGGCCACGGTGTCGGGGGAGGACCGGGTCTCGCTGTCCGTCGCGCTCGACCGGTTCGTCGACGGCGGCGCCGTGTGGGCGGACTTCTCCAGCGACGACGGGGAGCTGCGCGTGTCCTCGGGCCGCTGGACGATCCCGCACCCGCCCCGGCCGCGGAAGACCGCCGTCGTCATCTGCACGCACAACCGCCCCGCGGACTGCGTGAAGACCCTGCAGACGCTGGCCGCCGACCTGCCGGCGCTCGACGAGCTCGACACCGTCTACGTCGTCGACCAGGGCGACAAGCGGGTCTCCGCGCACCCGGACTTCGAGCAGGTCTCCGCCGCCCTCGCCGGCCGGCTCCGCTACATCACCCAGGCCAACCTCGGCGGCGCCGGCGGCTTCACCCGCGGCATGTACGAGATCACCGAGGTCGAGTCCGAGCACCACGCCAACGTGCTGTTCATGGACGACGACATCGTCCTCGAGCCCGAGTCGATCATCCGGATGACCGCGTTCGCCAACTCGGCGCGCGAGCCGGTGATCGTCGGCGCGCAGATGCTGTACGCGCTGCACCCGAAGCGGCTGCACACCGGCGCGGAGTTCGCCGACCTGGTCAAGCTGCAGGCCGGCAAGGTCGTGCCCGGCGCGCTGTGGAACGCCGACCTGACCGAGGAGAACCAGGAGCTGCGGGTCGACGCCGACTACAACGCCTGGTGGAGCGCGCTGCTGCCGTCGGAGATCGTCTCGGCGACCGGCTACCCGCTGCCGGTCTTCTTCCAGTGGGACGACATCGAGTACGGCTACCGCGCCCGCGAGAACGGCTTCACCACCGTCACCCTCCCCGGCGCCGGCGTCTGGCACGCCGACTTCACCTGGAAGGACCAGGACGACTGGTCGCGGTACTTCAGCATCCGCAACAGCCTGATCACCTCGGCCCTGCACACGGAGTTCGACAGCCGGGCCATCGCGGTCACGCTGTTCGGGCGGCTGGTGGCCTACATCGCCGGGCTGCAGTACGGGCTGGCCGCGACCGTGGTCAAGGGCATCGACGACTTCCTCGCCGGCCCGGAGATCCTGGCCGACGGCGGGCAGCGGGTCCTCGGTGAGGTCCGCGAGCTGCGCAAGGCCTACCCCGAGACGGTGAGGCACGACGCCGCCGAGGTCCCCGGCGTCCCGCTGCGGGGCGAGAGCATCGAGCGCGCGCTGCCCGACCCGTCGCAGTTCCGCGCGGTACTGGCCAAGCGCCTGGTGTGGCAGCTGACCGGCCGCACCGCCGGCTCGGTCGCCATCACCGCGGACGACGCCCAGTGGTGGCACGTCTCCCGGTACCGCCGCGCCATCGTCACCGACGCCTCCCAGGAGGGGGTGCGGGTCCGCGACCTCGACCGGGACCGGGCCGTCGCGCTGCTGCGCGAGAGCGCCGCCGCCTGCTACCGGCTGGCCCGGCGGGGCCCGGCGGCCGCGCAGCAGTACCGCGACGCGCTGCCGCAGCTGACCAGCCGCGAGAACTGGCGGCGCCTCTTCGGCGCCGACGCCGAGTAGGCCCCCGCATGTCGACGAGCAGCACCACCACGGCCACCGCGCCCGACGTCCCCCCGCACGTGCGGCCCCCGGGCCGCGACTTCCGCTCCGCCTTCCGCGACCTCGGCCGCGGCTGGGAGCAGCGGGAGCTGTGGCTGCAGCTGGGCTGGCAGGACATCCGTCAGCGCTACCGGCGCTCGGTCCTCGGCCCGATCTGGATCACGATCAGCATGGCGGTCACCGCCGTCGCGCTCGGGATCCTCTACGCCGGGCTGTTCGGCAACCCGCTCGAGAAGCAGCTGCCCTACATCCTGGTCGGGATGATCGTCTGGGGCTTCATCTCCGGCTGCATCAGCGAGGGCTCGGAGGTGTTCGTCGCCAACTCGGGGCTGATCACCCACCTGCCGGCGCCGATCAGCATCCACGTGTACCGGCTGGTGTGGCGCCAGACGCTGTTCTTCGCCCACAACCTGATCGTCTACGCGGTCATGCTCGTGGTGTTCCCGCAGCCGCTGAAGTGGACCGACCTGGCGGCGCTGCCGGCGATGGCGTTGCTGATCGTCAACGGCACCTGGGTCGCGCTGCTCGTCGGCATCGTGAGCACCCGGTTCCGCGACCTGCCGCCGGTGACGCAGAGCATCGTCCAGCTGCTCTTCTTCCTCACGCCGATCGTGTGGATGTACGACAACCTGCTGGACAACCCGGCCGTCGCCGGGCGGGCCCGCTTGGTCGAGATCAACCCGCTGTTCCACTTCGTGGAGATCATCCGGCGGCCGATGCTGGGCGAGGACCAGCAGTGGCACAACTGGGTGATCGTCATCGGCATCGCCGTGGTCGGCTGGGCCCTGACGCTGCTGGTCATGCGTCGCTACCGCGGTCGCGTCGCCTACTGGGTCTGAGGAGGACGCCACCATGGTCAGCATCGACGTCCGCGACGCGAGCGTGGACTTCCCGATCTTCGACGCCAAGTCCCGGTCGCTGAAGCACACCGTCCTCGGTGTGGTCGGCGGCAACGTGGCGGCCAACGAGCGCAAGGTCGTCGTCATCGAGGCGCTGCGCAACATCAACCTGCACGTCTCCGAGGGCGACCGGCTGGCGCTGGTCGGCCACAACGGCGCCGGCAAGTCCACCCTGCTGCGGCTGCTGTCGGGCATCTACGAGCCCACCGGCGGCCAGGCGCTGGTCCACGGGCGCGTCGCGCCCGTCTTCGACCTCGGCGTCGGCATGGACCCGGAGATCTCCGGCTTCGAGAACATCATCGTGCGCGGCCTGTTCCTCGGGATGAGCCGCAAGCAGATGGAGGCGCGGGTCGACGACATCGCCGAGTTCACCGAGCTCGGCAACTTCCTGCAGATGCCGCTGCGGACCTACTCCACCGGCATGCGCGTGCGGCTGGCGCTGGGCGTGGTCACCAGCATCGACCCCGAGATCCTGCTGCTCGACGAGGGCATCGGCGCGGTCGACGCGGCGTTCCTCGAGCGGGCCAAGGGACGGCTGAAGGACCTGGTGGACCGCGCCGGCCTGCTGGTCTTCGCCTCGCACTCCAACGAGCTGCTCAAGCAGCTGTGCACGTCGGCGCTCTGGATGGAGCACGGCACCATCCGGCAGCAGGGCCCGCTCGAGGAGGTCCTCGACGCGTACAAGGGCCGCGAGCACGCGGCCTCGGGGGGCTGAGTGTCCGAGGCGGCAGCCCGGCCCCCCGCCCGCCCGGACGACGAGCGCGTCGTCGCGGTCATCGTCACCCGGTACCGACCGGAGTCCCTCGCCCAGGCGCTGAAGGCCCTGGCGGTGCAGACCCGGCCGGTCGACTCCGTCGTCGTCGTCGACAACGGGCCCGACCAGCCGGCCGAGGAGGTCGTGCGCGCCAGCGGGCTGCCGCACACCTACCTGCTGTCCCGGGCCAACCTCGGCGGTGCCGGGGGCTTCGCCCTGGGGATGCTCACCGCCCTGGCGGAGGGCGCGGACTGGGTGTGGTGCGCCGACGACGACGGCCGGCCCGCCGACGAGCACGTGCTGGCCACCCTGCTGTCGGTGGCCCGCGAGCGCGGGCTGGCCGAGGTGTCGCCCGCCGTCGCCGACATCGACGCACCCGGCAGCTTCGCCTTCCCGGTGCGCACCGGGCTGCGCTGGAAGGGCGAGCGCGACCGCCTCGGCGGCGAGGACTTCCTGCCCGGGTACGCCTCCCTGTTCAACGGCGCGCTCTTCGCCGCCGCGACCCTGGCCCAGACCGGCGTGCCGGACCTGCGGCTGTTCGCCCGCGGTGACGAGACCGAGATCCACCGCCGGCTGGTGCGCGCCGGCCTGCCCTTCGGGACGGCGCTCGACGCCACCTACCTGCACCCCAACGGCCGGGACGAGTTCAAGCCGATCCTCGGTGGGCGGCTGTCCGCCCAGTACCCCGAGGCGGAGTGGAAGCGCTACTACACCTACCGCAACCGCGGGTACCTGATGCGCCAGCCCGGGATGCGCTGGCTCTTCCCGCTCGAGCTGGTCCGCTTCTCCTGGTTCTTCCTGGTGACCCGGCGCGACGTGGCCGGGTACCGCGAGTGGCTGCGCCTGGTGCGGGCCGGCCGCCGCGAGCGGTTCACCCCCGCTGCCTGACCGCATCCCCGACCCCCGACGACGGCGGGGCACCCACCTCCACCGGGTGGGCGCCCCGCCGTCGTCGTCGTGCGCACGAGCCTGCCCGGGACGCCGGACGGCCCGGGCCCCCTTCGAGGAGGGAGCCCGGGCCGTCCGGGGGTGCGGTCGGGGCGGTCCTCAGGAGGTGAAGACCTTCTCCCAGTTCTGCGTCGAGGTCAGGTCGGCGTAGGCGTCGCGGTACTGCTGCTTGGCGCGGGGGAAGCGCCGGGCGATCTCCAGGTTCAGCCGCACCGACTCGCGGGCCAGGCGCCAGAACGTCGCCGGGTCGCGGCGGCGGACGGTGACGCCGCGACCGTCCGCGGTGGCGACCGAGGCGCTGTCCAGCCGGGCCAGCACGAACCACTGCGCGTCCCGGGCGGGGAGCTCGACCTGCGGCCGGTGCTCGCCGTCCTGGACCGGCCGGACGTTGTTGCGCAGCGCCTGCAGCGCCGCCCGCACGATCGCCCGCTTGGCCACCGGCGGGTGCACCATGCCCTCGGTCGCGTCCTGGCCCATCTGCGGCAGCGGGATGCGCGACCGCTCGGTGATGACCTGGCCGTCGGAGTACCGCGCCCGCTCCGCACGGACCTCCGCCAGCACGCCGGGCAGCTGCGGGAAGAGGTTGTCCGGGCCGGCGAGGAAGTCGCGGTAGGCCTTCAGGTGCAGCGCGACCGCGGAGTACTCGAGGCGGAACAGGTGCCGGATGTCGGCCCGGACGTTCTCCTTGACGATCTCCTCGGCCCGCTTGAGCGGGCTGTGCAGGGCGGCGACCACGAGCTGGTTGCGCGCGTGGAAGTACGCCTGCCAGTCGGTCGAGTCGTCCTTGTCGGTCCAGGACAGGTGCCAGATCGCCGCACCGGGGAGGGTGACCGTGCGGTACCCGGCGGCGCCGGCCCGCATGCCGTACTCGGCGTCGTCCCACTTGATGAACAGCGGGAGCGGCAGCCCGATCTCCTCGGCCACCTCGCGGGGGATCAGGCACATCCACCAGGCGTTGTAGTCGACGTCGACCCGGCGGTGCAGGTGCCGGGCGTCGCGCAGCGACCAGTGCGCGAAGTCGTGACCCACCGCGGCGTACGGCGCCGAGCGGTACCGCATCAGCCGGCGGTCGACGCTCTCGCCCATGGTGTGCAGCACCGAGCGGTCCTGCAGGGTCAGCATCTGCCCGCCGACGAGGGTCGGCTCGTCGGTGAACCGGGCGAAGACCAGCGCCCGGTGCAGGCTGTCGGCCTCGAGCTGGACGTCGTCGTCGAGGAACACCAGGTGGGTGGCGTCGGTGTGGGTGAGCGTCTCGTGCATGGCGCGGGCGAAGCCGCCGCTGCCGCCGAGGTTGCCCTGCTCCACCAGGTGCAGGCGGTCGCCGAGCAGGCCGGCCACCTCCGGGAACGAGGCCTCCTCGCGCACCTTGAGGTTGCCCTGGTCGGCGACGACCACCGCGGCCAGCTCGCCGTCGAGGACCGGGTCCGCGGCGACGGTCTGCAGCGCGGCGACGCAGTCGACCGGGCGGTTGAAGGTGCAGATGCCCACGGCCAGCCGGCCCGGGCGCAGCGGCTCCCGGTCGGCGTACCAGCCGGCGTCCTCGATGATCGTGTCCTCGTCGGCGGTGACGTCGAACCAGTACCAGCCGCCCTCGACGAACGGGGTGAGGTCCAGGTCCAGCTCGACCGTCCGGCCGGTGCCCTCGACGGTGGTGCCCAGGGCGTGCAGCACGTCGCCGTTGCCCTTGGTGCGGTAGACGTCGATGCGGCAGGTGCCCGAGACGCGCAGCTGCAGGGTGACGCTGGTCAGCGAGGTCCAGCGCCGCCAGTAGCCCGCCGGGAAGGCGTTGAAGTAGGTGGCGAAGGAGACCTCGTCACCGGCCGAGAGGTGCCCGGTCGAGCGGGAGGTGACGTGCACCTTCTCGGACCGGACCTCGTCGAGGTAGAGGGCGCGCACCTTGCGCGGGTCGGCGACCCGCGGCATGAGGACGCGCTGCAGCAGGGTGACCGCCCGGCCGGGGGCCAGGTCCTCGGCGGCGAGGTCGGCCACGATGTCGGGGGACACCTCGGTGGTCGTCATGGGGTTCAGTCCTCCAGGCGGCCGTCGAGGGCGCCGCCCTCGGCGAAGAACGGGCGGATGCGGTTCTCGAACATGGTCAGCGCCGAGCCGATCGCCATGTGCATGTCGAGGTACTTGTAGGTGCCGAGGCGCCCACCGAAGAGGACGCGCCTCTCGGCGGCCTCCTTGGCGGCCAGCTCGCGGTAGCGCTCGAGCTTGGCGCGGTCCTCGGGGGTGTTGATGGGGTAGTACGGCTCGTCGCCGGTCTGGGCGAACCGGGAGTACTCGCGGACGACCACGGTCTTGTCGGTCGGGTAGTCGCGCTCGGGGTGGAAGTGCCGGAACTCGTGGATCCGGGTGAAGGGCACGTCCTCGTCGGCGTAGTTCATGACCGAGGTGCCCTGGAAGTCGCCGACCGGCAGGACCTCGGTCTCGAAGTCCAGCGTGCGCCAGCCGAGCTCGCCGGCCTCGTAGTCGAAGTACTTGTCGATCGGGCCGGTGAAGACCGTCGGGACGTCGGTCGGCAGCTCGCCGCGGACATCGAAGTAGTCGGTGTGAAGCCGGACCTCGATGTTCGGGTGGTCGGCCATCCGCGTCAGCCAGGCGGTGTACCCGTCCTTCGGCAGACCCTCGTAGGTGTCGTTGAAGTACCGGTTGTCGAACGTGTACCGCACCGGGAGGCGAGCGATGACCGCGGCGGGCAGCTCGGTGGGGTCGGTCTGCCACTGCTTCTTCGTGTAGCCGCGGATGAAGGCCTCGTACAGCGGGCGGCCGATCAGCGAGATCGCCTTCTCCTCGAGGTTGGCGGCCTCGGCGGTGTCGATCTCGCCGGACTGCTCGGCGACGAGGGCGCGGGCCTGCTCGGGGGAGAAGCTCTTGCCGAAGTACTGGCAGATGGTGGCCAGGTTGATCGGCAGCGAGTACGTCTTGTCCTGGTAGATGCTGAAGACGCGGTGCTGGTAGTTCGTGAACTCGGTGAACTGGTTGACGTACTCCCAGACCCGCTCGTTGGACGTGTGGAACAGGTGGGCGCCGTACACGTGCACCTCGATGCCCGTCTCGGGCTCGGGCTCGGAGTAGGCGTTGCCCCCGATGTGGCTGCGGCGGTCGATGACCAGTACGCGCTTGTCCAGCTGGGTGGCGACCCGCTCGGCGACCGTGAGGCCGAAGAACCCGGAGCCGACGACGACGAGATCAGGACTGGCTTGAGTCACGTTTCGCGACTGTACCGGCGCAGAACGGCCCGACCCGGGCGAAACGGGGACCGGTGTGACGGGCCCGTCCCCCACGTCACACCGGTTCCCTGGAGCCCCACGAGGCCCGCCGTCCCGGGGCTCCGGGTGGGCCCGGCGACGTCCCCGCCGGCCTCGTAGGGTTCCCCGCGTGAGCGCACCACCGCCGGACGTCCCCCTCCGCGTGGTCGCGGTGACCTACTCCCCGGGTGAGGCCCTGGAGGGGTTCGTCGAGTCGCTGGGCGAGGCCACCACGCGGCCGGTCGAGGTCGTCCTCGCCGACAACGGCTCGACCGACGGCGCCCCCGAGCGCGCCGCGGCCCGGCACCCGCACGTGCGGCTGCTGCGCACCGGCGGCAACGTCGGCTACGGCGCCGCGGTCAACGCCGGGTTGGCCGGCCTGACCGAGGGCCACGCCGTCGTTGCCAACCCCGACGTCCGCTTCGATCCCGGCTCGGTGGACGAGCTGCTGGCCGTGGCCGCCCGCTGGCCGCGCGCGGCGACCATCGGCCCGGCCATCCGCACCCCGGAGGGCGAGCTCTACCCCTCGGCCCGCGACCTGCCGCGCCTGTCCACCGGTGCCGGGCACGCACTGCTCGGCTGGGCCTGGCCGGGCAACCCGTGGACGGCGCGCTACCGCCGCGAGCGCGAGGCGCCGCGGGAGCGCCCGGCCGGGTGGCTGTCGGGCTCGTGCCTGCTGGTCGACGTCGCGGCCTTCTGGTCGGTCGGCGGCTTCGACCCCGGCTACTTCATGTACTTCGAGGACGTCGACCTCGCCGAGCGGCTGTCCCGCCGCGGCTGGCTGCACGTCTACGCCCCGTCGGCGGTGGTGGAGCACGAGGGCGGGCACGCCACCCGGCGCCAGCCGCACCGCATGCAGCGGGTGCACCACACCA
Source organism: Geodermatophilus sp. (assembly GCA_035639575.1). Taxonomy (GTDB): domain Bacteria; phylum Actinomycetota; class Actinomycetes; order Mycobacteriales; family Geodermatophilaceae; genus Geodermatophilus. The sequence goes on along the minus strand of DASQXT010000285.1, from coordinate 16,797 downwards.
GCGCGCTGCGCTACCTCTCCGGGCAGTACCCGCTGCGCCGGCACGCCCCGCTGCGGCTGGCCCTGCGCGCCGGACTGGGCGGCCGGATGCTCGTGTCCTACGTGAGCGGCCGGGTCGCTGCCGGCGCCCGCTTCCAGCGCCGCGCCGAGGGCGTCGGCCGTGCGGCCCGCCGGCGGAGGGGCTGAGGTGCGCCACGCGGTCGTCATGGCCGGTGGGTCGGGGACGCGGCTGTGGCCGCTGTCGCGCGGCGGGCGGCCCAAGCAGCTGCTGGACATCCTCAGCGACAGCGTCGGCGGTGTCGTGGCGAGCGGGGACGGCCCGCCGCACAGCCTGCTGGCCGAGGCCTTCGCGCGGCTGGAGACGGTGCTGCCGGCCGACCGGATCTGGGTGTGCACCGCGGCCCGCTTCGGCGAGCAGGTGCGCGCCGCCCTGCCGCGGCTGCGCCCGGAGCGGCTGGTGCTCGAGCCGGTCGCCCGGGACACCGCCAACGCCGTCGGCCTGGCCGCGGCCCTCGTCGCCGACGTCGACCCCGACGCCGAGCTGGCCGTGGTCAGCGCCGACCACGTTATCCGGCCGGTCGAGCGGTTCACCGCGGCCCTGGGAACCGCCTACGACGCCGTCGTCGCGCGGCCCCGCTCGCTGGTGACCCTGGGCATCCGGCCCACCGCCCCGGCCACCGGCTTCGGGTACGTGCAGCGCGGCGCGGCGACCGGGGTGCCCGGCGTCGCCGAGGTGACGTCCTTCCGGGAGAAGCCCGACCGCGCGACCGCCGAGGCCTACCTGGCCTCGGGGGAGTACCTGTGGAACTCGGGCATGTTCGTCTGGCGGGCGGCCACGGTTCTGCAGGCGCTGGCCGAGCACCTGCCCGCCAGCGCCGAGGGCCTGGCCCGCGTGGTCGCCGTCCCGGCCGGGCCGCAGCGGGACGCCGTCCTGGCCGAGGTCTTCCCGACGCTGCCGAAGACGAGCGTCGACTACGCCGTCCTGGAGCCCGCGGCCACCGAGCCGGGCCGGGTGCTGGTCGCCGACCTCGACGTCGACTGGCTCGACGTCGGCTCGTGGCCGGCCCTGGCGCAGACGCTCGAGCGGGTGGGGGAGGACGCCGTCTCGGGGCTGGCGGTCACCCTCGACAGCGCCGGCAACATCGTGTTCAGCGACGACCCCGACCACCTGGTGGCCCTCGTCGGCGTCCGGGACAGCGTCGTGGTGCACACCGCCGACGTCACGATGGTCTGCCCGGTGTCGGACGCCGAGCGGGTCAAGCAGCTGCTCGCCGCCGTCGAGGAGAGACACGGGTCACGGTTCAGCTGAAGAAGGACCCCCCTGCCCCCCGCCACTCGGCGAAGGACTCCGGCCCCCGTGCAGGGTCCCGCCGCGAGCGTGCGAGCGGTGGGGGGCAAGGGGGTCCTTCTGCCTGCAGGGAGGCCGGCCTCCGGGATAACTTGCCAGACGTGAAGAGCTTCGACGTCGCCGCTGTCGTCTCCGGTGGGGCCTCCGGCCTCGGGGAGGCCACCGTCCGGGCCCTGGTCGCGCGGGGCGCGGCCGTGACCGTCCTCGACCTGCAGGAGGAGAAGGGCAAGCAGCTCGCCGCCGAGCTGGGCGGGCACACCACGTTCGTCCGCACCGACGTCACCGACGCCGACTCGGTGCAGGCCGCGGTCGCCGACGCCACCGGCAAGGACCGGCCGCTGCGCATCGCGGTCAACTGCGCCGGCATCGGCTGGGCCCAGCGCACGGTGGGCAAGGGCAACGTCCCGCACGACCTCGACCCGTTCGTCCGCACCGTCATGGTGAACCTGGTCGGCACCTTCAACGTGCTGCGCCTGGCCGCCGCCGCGATGGCCGCCACCGAGCCGGACGAGGGCGGTGAGCGCGGGGTCGTCGTGAACACCGCCTCGATCGCCGCCTACGACGGGCAGATCGGGCAGGTGGCCTACTCGGCGTCCAAGGGCGGCATCGTCGGCCTGACCCTGCCGGCGGCGCGCGACCTCTCCAGCGTCGGCGTCCGGGTCTGCACCATCGCCCCCGGGCTGGTGGACACCCCGCTGCTGGGCACCCTGCCCGAGGAGGCGCGGCAGGCGCTGGCGGCCGGCATCCCGTTCCCCAAGCGCCTCGGCCGCCCCGAGGACTTCGCGCAGCTGGCGCTCGACATCGTGGAGCACGGCTACCTCAACGGGGAGGTCATCCGGATGGACGGCGCGCTGCGGATGGCGCCGCGCTGACCCGACGCCCGCCGGTGCACGCACGGGCCGTGTGGGGCGGGTGGTGCGGACACGGAGGAGGACCCGCCGCGGCGCCGCCGAGCCCACCTACAGTCGCTCCCCGGGCCCGCTGAGGAGCGGCGCCCGAGGTGACGGCCACGGCGCCGTCCACCACAGGGAGCGGTTCTCGACGCATGGCGAACACCACCACGGCCACCGACCCCGCACCGGGGCGGACGTCCGACCGGCCCCGCGCGGTGCGGGCCCGGGTCGAGGGCTCCTGGCCGGCGCGGCACTGGACACCGACCCTGGTCGTCCTCGGCGGGCTGCTCCTGGTCGCCAACGTGCTGCCGCTCTACCCGGGCTTCATGTCCTTCGACTCGGTCATGCAGCTGGGGCAGGCGCTGGACCCGTCGACCCTGGCCGACTGGCACCCACCGGTCATGACGGCGCTGTGGTGGCTGCTGATGGAGCTGACCGGCGGCACCGTCGGCAGCATGCTGGTCGCGCAGCTGGGCCTGCTCTGGGCGGCCCTGACCCTGCTGGCGGTGTACGTGTTCCGGCGCAGCGGGCGCCGGCTGCTCTCCCTGCTGCCCCTGCTGCTGGGCGTGCTGCCGCACGTCGCCAGCACGTCCGCCGTGATCTGGAAGGACGGCCAGCTGGCCTTCGCACTGCTCGGCGCGGTCGTCCTCCTGCTGTTCGTCCGCCGCGGGGCCGACCGCGTCCGGCTGCGCCGGACCGCGGTGGCCGTCGCCGTCCTGCTGCTGGCCTACGCCGGCGCGGTCCGCTACAACGCGCTCCCGGCGATCATCCCGCTGCTGTTCCTGCTGACCTGGCCGGGGACGCGGCGGCCCCGGCGGTACCGGGTCGCGCTCGCCGCCGCCGCCGTCGTCGGTGCGCTCGTGGCGACGCCGGTCATCGACGCCGTCCGCCCGGTGCAGGAGACGCACCCGGCCGCGAGCGTGATGCTCGACGACGTCCTGCACCTGTACACCCTCGACGAGCTCCGGGCGGCCGACGTCAGCCCGCCGCTGCGCGACTACCTGGTCACCCTCGCCACCACCTGCCCGCCGGAGACCCGCGACGTCAACTACACGTGGCGGTGCGCCAACACGACCGGGACGATCCCGGCGGTCTTCCTGACGCACGCCGACGAGCTGCGGGGCCTCTACCTGACCGGCATCGCCGAGCACCCGCTGGACTACGCCGCCTTCCGCCTCCGAGTCTTCGGCGAGTTCCTCCACACGCCGCCGGAGGAGGTCTTCGTCACCTGGTCCACCATCGGCCCGAACCCGTACGGCCTGGTGTTCGAGCCGAACCCGGTGTCGCGGGCGCTGGAGACCTACGTGGGCGTCACGGCGCGCGACCTCGGCGTCGTCTTCATGCCCTGGGCCTGGCTGCTGGCGGCGCTCGTGGTGCTCGGGCTGGGCCGGCGGCGGGCGTCGGGGGAGCACGCCGGTGTCGTGCTGGCCCTGGCGGCGTCCTCGGTCCTCTACGTCGTGACCTACCTGCCGATGGTGATCGGCTACGACTACCGGTACGTCTACTGGCCGGCCATCGCGGTGAGCGTGGCCGGGGTCCTGCTGCTGCTCGACCGGCGGACGGCGGCGGCCGGCGCGGACCCCGGCCCGGCGATCGGGGAGCCGGAGCCGTCGGTCACCGGCGAGCCGCCGGCGACCGACGCGACCGCGCCGCTGGACCTCCGCCCGGTCGCCGAGCCGGTGCTCCCGCGGCGGGCGCCCTCGGCACGGTCGGGGGAGGGCCCGGGGCCTACCCTCGCCCCAGCGCGGGTGGCGCCCGCGCGGCCCTCTTCCCCAGGGAGCACGTCCTGACCAGCACCACCCTCGAGGCCCCGCCGTTCGAGGACGTCTGGCGGCCGGACTGGCCGCTCGACGTCCGGCGCACCCTCTACCCGCACCAGCGCAGCGCCGGCGACCCGGCCCTGCGCCACGACGACGCGGGCTGCTGGCGGACGGTGAGCACGCCTGACGGGCCGGCCACCGTGTACCTCACCGTCCGCGTCGGCGAGGTCCGGGTGGCGGCGTGGGGGCCCGGTGCCGAGCGGGCCGGGACGGCGGTGCCCGCGTGGCTGGGCGCGCAGGACCGGCCCGACGAGTTCGAGCCCCGCGGGCACCCGCTGCTCACCCGCGTGCACCGCGCCTCGCCGTGGTTGCGGCTGGGGCGCACCGGGCGCACCTGGGACGCGCTGGTGCCCGCCGTGCTCGAGCAGAAGGTGACCGTCGTCGAGGCGCACCGCGTGTGGCGGGCGCTGCTGCGGCTGGCCGGCGAGCCGGCGCCCGGCCCCGCCCCCGAGGGCATGCGCGTGGTGCCCACCCCGCAGCGGGTGCTGGCGGTGACCGACTGGGAGTGGCACCGCTGCGGTCTGGACGGCGCCCGCCGCCGGGCGCTGCGGGCCGTGGCGAGCGTCGCCGCGCGGCTGGAGCCGGAGGAGGCCGTGGACTGCGCGGACCTGCAGCGACGGCTGCAGACGGTGCCGGGCATCGGGGTCTGGACGGCGGCCGAGGTGGTGCAGCGTGCCTTCGGCTGCCCGGACACGGTCAGCTACGGCGACTACCACCTGAAGAACCTGGTGGGCTGGTCGCTGGCCGGCCGGAGGACCGACGACGACGGGATGATGGAGTTGCTCGAACCCTGGCGCGGACAGCGGCAGCGCGTCGTCCGGCTGCTGGGCATCGGCGGCAGCCGCCCGCCCCGGCGCGGCCCCCGCAACACCCCCACGAACTACCGCCGGATCTGAGGCGCACGCCTGCGATGACCCCTCCTCCCACCCGGCCGGCACCCGAGCCGGCCGGTCCGGTCGCTCGCGCGGACGGCGCCGGACGCCCGTCCTGGCTGCTCGCCGCCCTGCCGGCCGTCCTGCTGCTGTTCGCCCTCGTCGTCGCGCTCACGCAGGCGTGGCGCTGGTGGCACGAGGTGCCGACGTGGCACATGGACGGCGCCTTCCAGACGGCCAGCGGGCTCTACCGGCTGGCCGACGGGCAGTGGCCGGGGCGGGACTTCTTCCCCTACCTGGGAATCGCGCCGGTGCTCGTCCTCTACCCGGTGTTCGCCCTCCTCGGCGGGGAGCTCACCGACACGGTCTTCGCCGCCCGCTTCGTGGCCCTGCTGACGTTCGAGGCCGTGGTCGGGATCCTGGCGGTGCTCGTCGCGGGACGGCGTCCGCTGCGCGCCCTCGCGTGGGGCGCGGCCGGCGCCGCGCTGCTGGTGGTGGTCGCCGAGCTCGTGGCGCCGGGGCTCTGGGGCGCCTGGAACGGCCTGCTGGGCGCCGCCGCCCTCCCCGGGAACAGCCTGCGCCCGATCCGGGGGTTCGCCCCCTACCTGCTGGCGGCGGTCGCCTACGTCCTGCTGCGCAGGGGGTGGACCGTCCGCCGTGCCGCGGCCGTCGGCGCCGTCGCCGGGGTGGTGGCCGCGCTCTGGTCCAACGACTACGGGCCGGTGTCGGGGGGCCTGCTGCTCGCGGTGGTGACGTACCAGGTGCTGCGCCGGGGGTGGGTCCCGCGGCTGCGTGGACTGGGCGCGCTGTGGGGGGCGGCCGCCGTCGGGTACCTCGTCGCCGGCTTCACGGCGACCGCCGGCCACCTGCCGGCGCTGCTGGCCTACAACTTCTCCGACGTCCGCAACGACCAGTTCTGGTACTTCGGCCCCTGGACCGAGCCGTTCCGGGTCTTCTCGGTCGGCGACCTGCTGCGGATCATGGCCGACGAGCTGTCGCTGTACCCGCTCCCCGTCCTCGCGGGGGTCGCGGTCCACGCCCTGGTGCGCCGCGGCCTGGGCTCGCTGCTGGTCACCTACCTCGGGACGGCGACCCTCCTCGGCGGGCTGATCGGGACCGTCGGCGGCCACGCCGCGGACTACTTCTGGGCCTTCGTCCTCTGGGGGTACGCGGTCACCGCCGTGGGCGCGGTGCGGCTCGCCGGGCTCGCGCTCCGGCGGCTGCCGGCGCTGCGCACCCCGGGCACGGCGCTCCGGCTGACCGGTGCCGCCGTGACGGTCGCCGTCCTGGCCGTTGCCGGGACCGCCGCCGTGCAGGACGCGCGGCAGCGGGGAGGGCTGTTCGCCGCGGACCCCCGGTACGTGTACGACGCAGGACTGGGCGGTTACCTCGACGCCGCCTTCGAGCCGCAGGTGCAGGCGGCGCGGGAGCGGGAGGCGCCGGTCGTCGAGGAGTACCTCGGTCTGTCCGGCGTGGTCGACGGCCCGCAGTCCGCCCCGGTGGACTCGGTGATCGCGGCGCTGGGCCGGCAACGGGAGGCCTTCGGGGCGCTCCTGGCCGACCGGCCGGAACTGGTGGTGACGACGGCGCCCGAGGTCAACGACTGGGTGACGTGGAACCTCAGCGCCAACTGGTGGTTCTACCGGGTCCTGTTCCAGGGGTACGCGCCGGTGCGCACCTCGCCGCTGACCCTCGGCTGGACGCCGGCCGAGCCGGCGACCTGGGCAGAGGTCACGTGCCGCACGGAGGGGTCGCAGGTCGTCGTCGAGGCGCCGGCGGCCGGCCTCTACGAGGTCACGCTGCACTACCAGGGCCCCGGGCGGGGGGCCCGCGCCTTCACGATGGTGCAGAACGACATCGACGTCGCCGTGGACGCCGGCGGCTTCGTCGCGCTCGACCCCGGCGCCCGCGAGCAGCGCTTCCCGGTGGCGGTGCGCGACCCGGGGTCGGGCACCACCGTGCTCGCCACCCGCGACGTCCCGGCGGACGGCGGCCCGCTGACCACCTTGGAGTCGTGCTCGGCGTCGTCGATCGCCTACCCGGCAGGAGCCGACACGGCGGCCCTCTACGGTCGCCTGCTGGCCTCGCCCCCGCCGGCCGAGGGCGGCTGAGCCCTCGCGGGTGCCCGGCCTGCGACCCTCGTGACGGGTGGGGCCGCAGGAACCGGGTGCGGTGCCGTGTCGACACGTCGACGTGACGGACCGTGGTCGCGCACGTACTCTCCTGGGAGCCCGTGGTGTGTGCGGGCGAGTCCCCGAGCAGGAAGACCGCCGAGTGTCCCGATCGTCCCGCGCGGACCGCACGGCCGGCGGCGAGGGTCCCCACGGCACCGTCCTCGTCGTGGGCGGGGGCTTCTACGGCTGCTCGCTGGCCACCCACCTGGCCCGTCAGGGCGCCCGGGTGACCGTGCTCGAGGCCCGGGCCGACCTCCTCGGCGGCGCCAGCTACTTCAACCAGGCCCGCGTGCACGGGGGGTACCACTACCCGCGCTCGCTGCGGACGGCCGGCCGCAGCCAGGCCTCCTACGCGTCCTTCACGGCGCGGTACGCCTCCTGCGTCGTCGACGACTTCCTGTGCGTCTACGCCGTCGCCCGCGGCTCGCTGACCAACGCCCGCAGGTTCCGCCGCGTCTGCGACCACATCGGGGCGCCGCTGATGGACGCACCGGCCTCGGTGCGCCGGCTGTTCAACCCGGCCACGATCGAGGCCTCGTGGGTGACGCGCGAGGCGGTCTTCGACGCGGTCCGGCTGCGCGAGCTGGTCCGCGAGGAGATGGCCGACGCCGGGGTGACCGTGCGGCTCGGCGCCCCGGTCGCGGGCGTGGCGGAGAGCGCGTCCGGCGCCCTCGTCACCCTGGAGACGGGCGAGGTCCTGGCCGGCGACCGGGTGCTGGTGTGCACCTACGGCGAGGGGATCGACGACCTGCCGCGGGGAGTCGGCTACGCCGGCCTGCACTGCGAGCCGTGCGAGATGGCGCTGGTGGACCTCCCCGAGCCGCTGCGCGGGCGGGGGATCACCGTCATGGACGGCCCCTACTTCTCGCTGATGCCCTTCCCGTCCACGCCGTTCCACACGCTCAGCCACGTCCGGTACACGCCGCACGGCTCGTACCAGACGTACGAGCAGGCCGTGGCGGCACTGCGCGCGGGGCTGACCACCCGGGCGGACTGGATGGTCCGCGACGCGGCGCGCTACGTGCCCGCGCTGGCCGGCGCGGTCCACCGGGAGTCGCTGTGGGGCGTGAAGACCGTGCCGGCGCGGCGGGACGGGGACGACGCCCGGCCCATCGTCCTGCGCCGGTCCGACGGCGGCCGCGTGCTGTCCCTGCTGGGCAGCAAGATCGACAACATCGGTGACGCACTCCGAGTGGCTGAGGAGCACCTCCGTGACGCTGTTTGAGACCTCCCGCCCCGCGGAGAGCGAGGTCGGGAGGCCGCGGGCCGACGTCGTCGTCCGCACGCCGGCGCCGTCGGCGCGGGGCGGCACCTTCCTGAGCGTCGTCGTCGTCGCCGACGGGGCCGCCGCGGAGGTCGAGCGCGACCTCGCCGTCCTCGACGCCGCCGTCGCCCGGGCGTACCCCGTCCACGAGGTGGTGCTCGTCCTCTCCGGGTCCCGCGGCCGGCTGGCCTGGGCCCGCGCGCTCGCCGAGCGGCAGCCGAACCTCCAGGTGATCGGCCTGGTGCAGCCGGTCCGCGACGAGGTGGCCTTCACCGCCGGCCTCGACGGTGCCCTCGGCGACGTCGTCGTCACCGCGCGCCTCGGCGTGGACGCCCCCGAGGACGTCCTCCGCTGCGCGGGCATGGTCAACGACGAGACGGCCGTGGTCGTGGGCGTGGACCGGCGCGTCCCGGCCGGCCGGCGGGTCGCCCTGCGGCTGAGCCGCGCGCTGGCCAGCCGGAGCCTGGGCGAGGAGATCGCCACGGTCAGCCTCGGACTGCGCGGCTACAGCCGGCCGGCCCTCGACGCGTGGCTGCCGCGCCGGGACCGGGACCGGGTGCTGCGCATGCTGCCGTCCATCTCGGGCTACCCGTGGGCGGTCCTGCCCTACGAGTCGGGGGAGCGCCAGCACCCGCGGCCGGCCAGCAGCCTCCGGCAGGTCGTGCGCTCGATCTTCTACGCCAGCGGCCGGCCGCTGCGGGTCGCGGTGGGCCTCGCGCTGCTCACCAGCCTGGTCAACATGCTCTACGCGCTGTACGTGGTGGCCGTCGGGCTGTTCCGCGGGGCCGTCGAGGGCTGGACGTCGATGAGCCTGCAGATGAGCTTCATGTTCTTCATGCTCAGCGTGGTCATCGCGATCATGGCCGAGTTCATGTTCCAGTCGAACGAGACCACCAACGAGCGGCCGATCTACCGGGTCGCCTTCGAGGCGACGAGCTCGGTGCTGGCCGCCCGCGACACGCTCAACGTCGACGCCGAGGCCGGCGCCGTGCAGGTCGTCGGCGACGGGGTCCGGCCGTGACCGCCCGCGTCCGCCGGGCGCTGGTCGGCTGGACCGGGTTCGTCGGCGGCGCCCTGGACGCGCGGATCGCGCCGGTCGCCCGCTTCCGCAGCACCGACGTCGACCAGTTGCCCGCCGCCGACGTCGACGAGGTCGTCTGCGCCGGCGCGCCGGCGGAGAAGTGGCGCGCCAACGCCGAGCCGGAGGCCGACCGGGCCGGGATCCACCGCCTGGTGGACGCCCTCGACGGCAGCCGGGCCGGCTCCTGCGTCCTGGTGTCGACGGTCGACGTCTTCGCCGACTCCCGCGGGGTGGACGAGACCACGCCGGCCGACACCGCGCAGGAGCAGGCCTACGGGCGGCACCGGGCGGAGCTCGAGGAGTTCGTCCGCCGGCGGTTCGACGACGTCCTCGTCGTCCGGCTGCCGGGCATGTACGGCCCCGGGCTGAAGAAGAACCTCGTGTACGACCTGATCCACCAGCCCGGGGCGCGCTTCGCCCACCAGGACTCGAGCTTCCAGTTCTACGACGTGCGCGACCTGTGGGGACACGTGCTGCTCGCCCGCGACGCCGGGCTGTCGGTGGTCAACCTCGCGACCGAACCGGTCACGTCGGCGCAGGTCGCCCGCGAGTGCTTCGGTGTCGACTACCGCTGCGACGACCGACCGCAGGTGGCCTACGACCTGCGCACCGCCCACGCCGGCGCGCTCGCCGGCCGCGAGGGGCCCTACCTGCGCTCGGCCGACGAGGTGCTGACCGGCATCCGCAGCTGGGGCGCCCGGCTGGTGGGGGCGCGGGCATGAGGCTGGCCTTCTCCAACCTCGCCTGGCCGGCCGACCTGGACGCCGCCGTGCTGCCCGAGCTGCCCGACTGGGGTTTCGGGTCCCTCGAGGTGGCCCCCACCCGGCTGTGGGCCGACCCGCTCGCCCAGGACGCCGACGAGGTCGCCGCGGCCCGCGCCGCGGTCGAGGCCCGGGGGCTGCGCGTCGTCGCGCTGCAGTCCCTGCTGTTCGGCCGCCCGCAGTTCCGGCTGTTCGGCGACGCCGAGGCGCGCCGGGGCCTCGCCGACCACCTGACCGGGATGGCCGGGCTGGCCGCCGGCCTGGGCGCGACCCGCCTCGTGTTCGGCTCACCGGGCAACCGGCGCCGCGGGGACCTGCCCGTCGCGCACGCCGACGAGATCGCCGCCGAGGTGTTCGCCGGACTCGGCGCACGCGCCGCCGACCTCGGCGTCTGCTTCTGCATCGAGGCCAACCCCACCGACTACGGGTGCGACTGGCTGACCGACGCGGTCGCCTCCACCGCGTTCGTCCGCGCCGTCGACTCGCCGGGCGTGCGGCTGCACCTGGACACCGCCTGCATGGCGCTGGCCGGGGACGACGCCGTCGAGCGGGTCCGCGCCGGCGCCGACGTCCTGGCGCACGTACACGCCAGCGCTCCGCAGCTGGGCCCGGTGGGGCCCGACGGCCCGGTCGACCACGAGGCGGTCGCGGGCGCCCTGCGCGCCGTGGACTACGACGGGCACGTCTCGGTCGAGATGCTGCCGCCCGGCGAGGACGACCTGACCGGCGCCGTCCGGCGCACCGCCGACTTCGTGAGGAAGACCTACTCGTGACCAGCGACCTGCAGGCCACCCCCGACACCACCGGCTGGGCCGTCCCCCGCGGCGAGGTGCACGTCCTGGCACCCCGGACGAGCCGGTACTGCGTCCTCATCCCGGTGATCAACGAGGGCGAGCGCCTGCTCGGGCAGCTGCGCCGCCTGCGCGAGCTCGGGCTGGGCCTCGACGTCGTCGTCGCCGACGGCGGCAGCACCGACGGCTCCAACGACCCGCAGCTGCTCCGCGGGCTCGGCGTCCGTGCCCTGCTGGTGAAGCGCGACCGCGGCAAGCTCAGCGCCCAGCTGCGCATGGGCTTCGCCTTCGCCCTCACCGAGGGCTACGAGGGCGTCATCACCGTCGACGGCAACGGCAAGGACGACGTCTCGGCGCTGCCCCGCTTCGTCGCGGCGCTCGACGCGGGCGCCGATTTCGTCCAGGGCTCCCGGTACGTCCCCGGCGGCAGGGCGGTCAACACCCCGCGCGACCGGCACCTGGCGATCACGCTCTTCCACGCACCGGTGACGTCGCTGGCCGCCCGCACCCGGTACACCGACACGACCAACGGCTTCCGCGGCCACTCGCGGGCGCTGCTGCTCGACCCGCGGGTCGCGCCGATGCGGGAGGTCTTCGACACCTACGAGCTGCTGGCGTACCTGCCCATCCGGGCCGCGCGCCTGGGCCACCGGTGCACGGAGGTGCCGGTCACCCGCGCCTACCCGGACGCCGGCGCGGTGCCCACGAAGATCCACGGCCGGCGTGCCCTGTTCGCGCTGGTGGAGATCCTCCTGCGGGCCGCGCTGGGGCGCTACGACGCGCCCGGGACGCACGGGTGAGCCGCGACCGGCTCGCCGTCCTCGGCCGGTTCCTGCTGGTCAACGTCCTCAACACGGGCCTGTACTGGGGGCTCTACCTGCTCCTGTTGCTGGTCACCCCGTACCTGGTGGCCAACACCGTCGCGCTCGTCGTGGCGGTGCTGGCGGCCTACGCCGCGAACGCCCGCTGGGCCTTCGGGGTGGCGCCGTCACGCGGATCGCTGCTGCGGTACCTCGTCGCCAACGGGACGACGGTCCTCGTGCGGACAGCGGTGGTCTGGCTGCTGGTCACGCCGTTGTCGCTGCCCGAGCAGCTCGCCCCGCCGGCGGCGGTCGCGGGAACGATGCCCGTCGCGTTCGTGCTGACGACGTGGGCGATGGCCGAGCGGCCGGCCCGGCCGGCCCCCGCTCCCGTGGCGGCAGCCGCACCGGCGGCCTGACCACGCGCACCATCCCCACCGTCTCCCGACGATCAGCTGAGCTCACGGTCGTGGGTCCTGGCTCAGCGCCGGTGGTGAGCCAGGACCCACGACGACCAGCTCAGCTGATCACCGGGCGAGCCCCTCACACCACCGGGTCGTCGAGCAGGCGGAGCAGGTAGTCGCCGTAGCCGCTCTTGCCCAGCGGCTCGGCGGCGCGGCGCAGTCCGTCGTCGTCCAGCCAGCCCTGCCGCCAGGCGACCTCCTCGATGCAGCCGATCTTGAGCCCCTGGCGCTCCTCGACCACCGACACGAACTCGGTGGCCTGGCGCAGCGAGGCGAAGGTCCCGGTGTCCAGCCAGGCCGTGCCGCGGTCGAGGACGGTGACGGTGAGCCGGCCCTGGTGCAGGTAGTGCTCGTTGACCGCGGTGATCTCCAGTTCGCCGCGGGCGCTGGGCCGGATGCCGCGCGCCACGTCGACCACCGACGACTCGTAGAAGTACAGCCCGGGCACGGCGTACGAGCTCTTCGGCGCGGCCGGCTTCTCCTCGATGGACAGCACGCGACGGTCGGCGTCGAACTCGACGACGCCGTACTCCTGCGGGTTGGCGACGTGGTAGGCGAAGACGTGCCCGCCGTCGGGGTCGGGCAGCCGGCCCAGCGCCGTGCCCAGGCCCGCCCCGTAGAAGATGTTGTCGCCCAGCACCAGGGCCACCGCTTGGTTCCCGATGAAATCCGCGCCGATGAGGAAGGCCTGGGCCAGTCCCTCGGGCCGCGGCTGGACGGCGTACTCGATGCGCATGCCGAGCCGGCTGCCGTCGCCCAGCAGCGCCCGGAACGCCTCCTGGTCGCCGGCCGTGGTGATCACCAGGACCTCGCGGACGCCGGCCATCATCAGCGTCGAGAGCGGGTAGTAGACCATCGGCTTGTCGTAGACGGGCATCAACTGCTTGCTGACCGCCTGCGTGATCGGGAACAGACGGCTGCCGGTACCCCCGGCCAGGATGATCCCCCGCATGTCCGGCGACGCTACCGGCGCTCTCCGGCTCAGGACGCCGGCGACCCGAGCCACAACCTCCCGACGAGTGAGGTGCCGCCCGGGGTGCCCACCGGCTCCCAGCGGGTCGTCCAGCCCTCGGCGTGCAGCTGCACCACGACCGCGCCGACCAGGGCCCCCAGGTTGAGCGCCGCCGTCGTGGTGGCGCGCTCCGGCAGGTGCACGTCGACCACCCCGTCACCCTCACCGCCGTAGCGCAGGACCACCGGGAACTCGGGGAGCGCCGCCGTCGCCACCCGGAACGCCGCCGCGACCGCGTCGAGCTCGCCGGGGCGGGGGACCAGGTCCGCGCCGGGCGCCCGCGTCGCCACCAGGTCGCGGCTGCCGTAGGGGAACAGGTCGCCGGGGCCGAGGCGGACCAGCGGCCGGGTGCCGGTGTCGTCCTCCGGCGGGTCGAACGGCAACCCGCGGACGACGGCCACCGGGATGCCGGCCAGCTTGCCCTTCACCAGGTCTGCGGCGGCGGCCAGCTCGTCGACGAGGGCGATCTGGGTCGTCTCCAGCCGGTTGCCGTGGGCGTCGACCGCGCCGCGGTGGTCGACCAGTGCGGGGATCCCCGCCGAGCCGACGGCGACGTCGGTCAGCCCGTCCCGCCAGGTCCGGCCGAAGGTGTCACTGACGATGATCGCGACCTCGACCCCGAGCAGCTCGCGCAGCCGGTCGCGCAGGGCCCGGGCCGAGGCGTCGGCGTCCTCCGGCAGCAGCACGAGCGCGTCGCCGGACACGTTGGAGGCGTCGATCCCGGCGGCCGCGACCACCCAGCCCTGCGGCGTCTCGACGATCTTCAGCGGGCCACGCCGGGCGACCACGCGGACCGTCTGCTCGTCGATGGCCCGCTGGCGGGCGGCCTCGCGGTCCTCGCCGGGCGCGACGGGCACCAGCCGGCCCTCGACCTTGGAGACCACCTTGGAGGTCACGACGACGACGTCGCCGTCGACCAGCCAGGGTGCCGCGCCCGCCACCGCCGCGGCGAGGTCGTCGCCGGGGGAGAACTCCGGCAGGCCCCGCACCGGGAGGACCGAGATGCCGGTTGGCGGTCCGGCCCCGTCCCGGGCCCCGCCCTGAGCCTGCGAAGGGTGGGCAGGACGGGGTCCTTCTTCAGGCACCGGCGGCGTCCAGCGCGGCCCGGGCCATCGCCGCGGTCGCCTCCGGGGAGGACATGAGCAGCGGGACGGCGCGGACGTCGACGCCGGGGACGTCGGCGCGGTCGCCGGTGTGCACCAGCCAGGCGTCGAGCAGCCCGCCGGCGGACCGGGCGCCGTAGTGCCGCCCCACCCCCTCCGCGCTGACCTCCACGCCGAGGACCGGCAGGCAGCGGTCGGCCATCCCGCGCACGACGCTGCCCCCGACGATCGGTGAGACCCCGACGACCCGGCCCGGCGTGGCCAGCAGCGCCTGCTGCAGCCCCGGGACGCCGAGGACGGTGCCGATCGACACCACGGGGTTCGAGGGCGCCAGCAGCACGGCGTCGGCTGCGGCGAAGGCCTCGGCCACGCCCGGCGCCGGCTTCGCGGCGTCCACCCCGACCTGCACGAAGGCGTGGGGCTCCGGCTCGGCGCGGTGGCGCACCCACCACTCCTGGAAGTGCAGCGCCTGCTGCCGCCCGGTGGCCGGGTCGGCGACCACGACGTGGGTCTCCACCCGCTGGTCGCTCATCGGCAGCAGCTCGACACCGGGCTGCCAGCGGTCGGCCAGCGCCGCGGTCACCTGGGACAGCGGGTAGCCGGCGTCCAGCATCCGGGTCCGGACGAGGTGGGTGGCCAGATCGCGGTCGCCGAGGCCGAACCACGTCGGCTCGGCCCCGTAGGCGGCCAGCTCCTCCTTCACCGTCCAGCTCTCGCCGGCCCGGCCCCACCCGCGCTCGGGGTCGATGCCGCCGCCGAGGGTGTACATGACGGTGTCGAGGTCGGGGCAGATGCGCAGACCGTGCATCGTCACGTCGTCCCCCGTGTTGACGACCGCGGTGAGCCGGGCGTCGGGCACGGCGGAGCGGAGGCCGGCCAGGAACCGGGCCCCGCCGACCCCTCCGGCGAGGACGACGATGTGCACGAAAGTCATCGTGCCCGATGGGCACTTGTCCACTGTTCGCCGGGCGTGTCGAGGTGTGCAGCGAGATGTGACGAACACCGTGTGACCGGAGTGGCTGCTGGGACCGGGCACTTACACCGGGCGGAGTTGACGGCTCCACAACGACACGCGTGTAATTCCGGCGGTGTCAACGAGTGCCGAGCGGCCCGGGAACGTCCCGTGGAACGCACATCGGGACGACAGCGAGAGGGGACGCATCGTCATGGCAGAGGTCTCGTGGTTGAGCGACTACGTGAACGCCTCCGAGCGCGACCGCAGTGCCATGGGCCAGCCCCAGGGCTTCGCCGGCCTGTGGAGCATGGGCCTGGACGCCGAGTTGCAGTCCTGGCAGGAGCGCGCACTGTGCGCCGAGACCGACCCGGAGGCGTTCTTCCCGGAGAAGGGCGGCTCCACCCGCGAGGCCAAGAAGATCTGCACCGGCTGCGAGGTCAAGGCCGAGTGCCTGGAGTACGCGCTGGCCAACGACGAGCGCTTCGGCATCTGGGGCGGGCTCTCCGAGCGTGAGCGCCGCCGCCTGCGCCGCCGCGCCGGCTGAGGGAGGACCCCGTCCTCCCGTGAGGCGGGCCGCCGCACACAGCGCCGTGTGACACCAGCTCCCAGCAGTTCCCACAGCCGCCGACGGATCTCGTCGGCGGCTGTGGTGTCGTTCGGGGCATGGCGACGCGTGTGGTGACCGGCCGGGCCGGCGTGGTCCGGGAGCTCCGCGCGGCCGGACCGCTGCTCGCGGCGCTGCGCGCGCCGGTGACCGCCCGGGCTCCCTGGCTGACCGCCGCGCTCGCCCTGGACGGTGCCCGCCTCGCCGGCCCCCGGCCGGTCGCCGTCGTGGTCGACCCGCCCGGCGGTCCGGGCACGCCGCGGGCGCTGGCGACCCTCGTCCTGCGTGGCGGCCCACGGCTCACGGCCACGCTGCTCGGGGACGGGCTGCCGGTACCCGCCGGGGCGGCCCCGGCCCGCCTCCCGGCCCGGGACGACGACGCCGCCGAGGAGCTGGCCGCCGGCGTGCTGGACCTGCTCGACCGGGTGCTCCGCCCCTGGACGCTGCGGCTGACCGGCCTGCCGCTGGGCGACCCCACGCTGCGCGCGATCGGCCGGCGGCGACCCGAGGCGGCGTTCGCCAACGCCCGCAGCGCCCGCCTGGTCGACGACCTCGACGCCGCAGGCGCGGCGTACCGCACCCGGGACCCCGCCGAGCTGGACCACCGGCTGCCCGCGCTGCTCGCCCGGGAGCCCGACCGGCGCACCCGCACCGCCCTGCGTGTCACCGCTCGGCTGCACGCCGCGATCGGTCAGGTCGAGCTGGCCGTCGGGGCCGACCGCGAGCGGGGCCTGCTGACCCTCGTCGACGGCGCCGACCGGCGGCCGTGGTGGGGCACCCCGGACACCGGCTGGCGCACCGAGATGGGCGCGCCCCTGGTCACGCTGACGCTGTCCGGCGGCGGCCCCGCAGCACT
>DASQXT010000284.1:0-16175 GCA_035639575.1 Geodermatophilus sp. | reverse complement strand
GGCGGCGCCGCCCGAGCGGTGCGGACAGAGACGGTCCGGCTGCTGTCGGCGCACGCGGCGAAGGGCCTCGAGTGGGACCTCGTGTGCGTGGCCGGCGTCCAGGAGGGCGTCTGGCCGGACCTGCGCGAGCGGGCCACGCTGCTCGGCGCCGAGGAGCTGGTCGACCGCGCGGCCGGCACCGACGCCCCCCGCGTGGACCGGCGCACCCTCGCGCTGGCCGAGGAGCGGCGGCTGTTCTACGTCGCCTGCACCCGCGCCCGCAGACGGCTGGTGGTCACCGCCGTCGAGGGTGCGCTGGACGGTCCCGACGCCGGCGCCACCGCGTCCCGGTTCCTCGACCTCGTCGTCCCCCCGCCCGACGAGGGCCGGCCGCTGACGCCGCTGCCGCGCTCGCTCACGCTGCCGGCGCTGGTCGCCGAGCTGCGGCGGGCGGTCAGCGACCCGCAGACCGAGCCGGCCCGCCGGTCGGCCGCCGCCGCGGTGCTGCGCCGGCTGGCCGACGAGGGCGTGCCCGGCGCCTCCCCGGCCGACTGGTGGGGGCTGGCGCCGCTGTCCGACGACGCCCCGCTGGTGCCCGACGGCGAGGCGGTGCGGGTGCGCCCGTCGGCGATCGAGACGTTCCAGCGCTGCCCGCTGAAGTGGGTGCTCGGCGCGGTCGGCGCGGAGGCCTCGCCGGACGCCACCCGCACCGTCGGCTCCGCGGTGCACGCCGTCGCGCAGCAGGTGGCCGAGGGCCTGCCCGCCGCCGAGGCACCGGCCGCGCTGGCGCAGGAGCTCGACCAGCTCGACCTCGGCCCCGGCTGGGCCGACCAGCGGCAGCGGACCGCCGCCCGCGACATGCTCGACCGGTTCCTGCGCTGGCACGCCGCCAACCGCCGCGAGCTGGTGGCCGCCGAGGCCGACTTCGACGTCACCGTGGGGCGGGCCCGCATCCGCGGCCAGGTCGACCGGCTCGAGCGCGACGACGCCGGCCGGCTGGTCGTCGTCGACCTCAAGACCGGCCGCTCCGCCGCGCGCGACATCGACACCCACGGGCAGCTCGCCGCCTACCAGGTGGCCGTCGCCGCCGGCGCGTTCGGCGCGCACGGCGACGCCCCTGGCGGGGCGGCGCTGCTGCAGGTCGGCTCCGGTGCGAAGGCCAAGGAGCAGGCGCAGGACCCGCTGCCCGCCGACGTCCCGGTGGGGGAGACCTGGGCCGGGGAGCTGGTGGCGCAGGTCGGCGACGGCATGGGCGCGGCCACCTTCGAGGTGCGCACCGGCAGCCACTGCTCCCGGTGCCCGGCCCGGCGCAGTTGCCCGCTGCACGAGCGCGGCCGGCAGGTCACGTCGTGACGCGTCAGGCCGCTCCGCCCGACGACCAGCTGTGGCCTCGTCCCGGGTTCCCTCGCGAGCCTGCGAGCGGAGGGCAGGACGAGGTCCTTCCGCTGTTCGGTGCCGCACCCGAGCCGGTGCGGGAGCGCCGGCTGCTCAGCCCCGCCGAGGTCGCCGCCCGCTGCGGGCTGTCCTACGCGCCCTCCGACGAGCAGGCGCGGGTGGTGTCGGCGCCGGCCGACCGGCCGCTGGTCGTCGTCGCCGGGGCCGGGTCGGGCAAGACCGAGACGATGGCCGCTCGCGTCTGCTGGCTGGTGGCCAACGAGCTGGTCGCCCCCGACGCGATCCTCGGGCTGACCTTCACCCGCAAGGCGGCCAGCGAGCTGAACGAGCGCATCCGGATCCGGCTGGGCGCGCTGTCCCGGCACCCGGAGACCGATCCCGAGCTCGCGGAGCGGCTGGCCGTCGCGATGCCGACGGTGTCGACCTACCACGGCTACGCCGCCTCGCTGGTCAGCGAGCACGGGCTCCGGATCGGCGTCGAGCCCGGCGCCGGCGTGCTGGGGCCGGCCATGTGCTGGGGGCAGGCGGCCTCCGTCGTCTCAGGCTGGACCGGCGACCTGGACGACGTCCAGCTGAGCCCGCTCACCACCGTCGAGGACGTGCTGGCGCTGGCCGGCGAGCTGGGCGAGCACGACATCCCCCCGGACCGGTTGCGGGAATGGACCGCGCAGCTGGAGCGGCGGATCGCCGGCTACCCCGACGCGAAGGGCAAGCGCGGCCCCTACAAGCCGGTGCTCGACGTGCTGGCCCGCCAGCGCGCCCGCGTGGCGCTGCTGCCGCTGGTCGAGGCGTTCGAGGCGCGCAAGCGGGCCGCCGGGGCGATCGACCACTCCGACCAGGTGTCGCTCGCCGCGAAGGTGGCCGTCAGCGCGCCCGAGGTCGGCCGCCGCGAGCGGGCCCGCTGGCGGATCGTGCTGCTCGACGAGTACCAGGACACCAGCGTCGGTCAGCTGCGGATGCTCGAGGCGCTGTTCGGCCGCACCACCGGGCACGCGGTGCTCGCCGTCGGGGACCCGAGGCAGTCGATCTACGGCTGGCGCGGCGCGTCGGCGGGGACGATCGAGCGCTTCGACCGCACCTTCCCCGGCGTCCGCGGCCGGGCGGCGCAGCGGCTCACCCTGGCCACCAGCTGGCGCAACGACGGCGCGGTGCTCAGCGTCGCCAACGACGTCGCCGGGCTGCTGCCGGCGCCCGAGGTACCGCTGCCAGACCTCGCGCCGGCGCCCACCGCGGGGTACGGGCTGGTCACCGCCGGCCTGTACACGACCGTGGCAGAGGAGACCGAGGCGCTGGCCGACCGGCTGGCCGCCTGCTGGCGCGGGGAGGACCCGGCGCTGCCCCCGCGCGCCGACGGCCGCCCCCCGACGACGGCGGTGCTGGTGCGCACCCGCAAGCAGCTGCCCGGCATCGCCGCCGCGCTGCGCGCCCGTGGCCTGCCGGTGACCGTCGTCGGGCTGGGCGGGCTGCTGGAGGTGCCCGAGGTCTCCGACGTGGTCGCGACGCTGACCGTGCTCGTCGACCCCACCGCCGGCGACGCGATGGGCCGGTTGCTCACCGGAGCCCGCTGGCGGATCGGTCCCCGCGACCTCGCCGCGCTCGAGTCCCGTGCCCGCGCGCTGGTGCACTCCCGCCGTCCCGGACGCGAGGACGACGACGATGCCGCTCACCGCCCGTCCGAGCGGGGCAGCATCGTCGAGGCGCTCGACGACCTCGGGGACCCGTCGGCCTACTCGCCCGCGGCCCACCGGCGGCTGCGCCGGCTGGGCGCGGAGCTGGCGCACCTCCGCAGTCGGCTGGGAGAGTCGCTGCCCGACCTGGTGGACGACGTCGCGCGGGTGCTGGGCCTGGAGACCGAGCTGGCCAGCGCGCCCGGCGTCAGTCCCGGCTCGGCCCGGGCCCACCTCGACGCGCTGCACGCGGTCGCCGCGGAGTTCACCGAGCTGGCCGAGCTGCCCTCGCTGCCGGCCTTCCTCGGCTACCTGCGCGACGCCGAGGAGCGCGAGCGGGGACTCGAGCCGGGTGAGGTCGCGGTCGACCCCGAGTCGATCCAGCTGCTCACCGGCCACTCGGCCAAGGGCCTGGAGTGGGACGTCGTCGCCGTGCCCGGCATGACGGCCGACCAGTTCCCGGCCCGCACCGACACCAGTGACTCGTGGGTCAAGGACCCCGGCGCGGTGCCAGTCGACCTGCGCACCACCGACCGCGCGGAGCTGCCCCAGCTGCGCCTGCCGGTGCCCGGCTCCGGCGACCAGGCCGCGGTGCGCGCCGCGCTCGAGGACTACGTGGAGGAGTGGAAGCGCTTCGGCGAGGCCGAGGAGATCCGGCTCGGCTACGTCGCGGTCACCCGCGCCAAGCACCTGCTGCTGTGCTCGGGCAGCTGGTGGCGCGACGGCGTCAAGCCGTGCGGGCCCTCGGTGCTGCTGGACACCGTCCGCCGCGCCTGCACCGCCGGCGCCGGCGCCGTCGTCGCGTGGGCCGAGCGCCCCGAGGAGGACGCTCCCAACCCGGCGCTGGAGGAGTGGCCGGTCGGCGTGTGGCCGGCCGACCCGCTCTCCCCGCCGCGCCGCCGGGCGCTCACCGCCGCTGCCGAGCTGGTGGCCGGCGCCGCCCCGCACCCGCTGGACGCCGGGGCCGCGCTGGGCACCGCCGACCCGCAGGTGGAGCAGTGGGTCCGCGACGCCGACCTGCTGCTGCGCGAGCGGCGCCGCACCGCCCGCCCGACCGTCGAGGTGCCGCTGCCCAGCCACCTGTCGGTCTCCGAGCTGGTCGCGCTGCGCCGCGACCCGGCCGAGCTCGCCCGGCGGCTGCGCCGGCCGATGCCCGCAGCCCCCGCACCGCTGGCCCGCCGCGGCACCGCCTTCCACGCCTGGCTGGAGGAGCGCTTCGGCGTCGCCCGGCTGCTCGACCTCGACGAGCTGCCCGGCTCCGGCGACGAGTCCGCCGCCCCCGACGCCGCGCTGGCCGCCCTGCAGGAGGCGTTCCTCGCCGGCCCCTGGGCCGACCGGCAGCCGATCGAGGTCGAGGTGCCGTTCGAGACGCCCCTGGGCCCGCTGACCCTGCGCGGGCGCATCGACGCGGTCTTCGACGACGGCGACGGTGGCTTCGAGGTCGTCGACTGGAAGACCGGACCGCCCCCGTCGGGTAACGAGCTCGCCGCCGCGGCGGTGCAGCTGGCCGCCTACCGGCTGGGCTGGTCGCGGCTGACCGGTGTCCCGGTCGAGCGGGTCAGCGCCGGGTTCCACCACGTCGCCGCCGGCGTCACCGTGCGCCCGGTCGACCTGCTCGACGAGGCCGGCCTGCTCGCCCTGGTCACCGGCCGGAGCGACGACCTCCCCGACGAGCCGCCGGACGACGACCTGCCCCCGCCACCGGAGGAGGACTGAGCCCTCAGCTGGAGGCGATGCGGTCCAGGATCGCGATGGCCAGCTGCTCCGGGGCCTGCTGGGGGACCCAGTGCGAGATCCCGGTCAGCTCGACGAAGCGGTAGTCACCGGTGACGTACTCGGCGCAGCTCTCCGCGGCCCGCCGTCCGATCGCGACGTCGTCGTCGCTCCAGACGTAGGTGGTCGGCACGGTCACGTCGTCCACCGGCGCGGCCGAGCTCATCGCCCGGTACCAGTTGAGCGCGGCGGTCAGCGCGCCCGGCGCCGACAGCACGGCCACGTACTCGTCGACGGCCTCGGCCGGGACGGCGTCCCCGAACATCCGCCGCATCCGCCGGGCGTCGTCGGCGAGCAGCACCTCCTCGGCCTTGCCCTCCTGCCAGAACAGCCGGATGTAGGCCGAGCGCTCCTTCTGCTCCGGGTCGGAGCGGAAGGCCGTGGTGAACGCCGTGGGGTGCGGCACCGAGACGGCGGTCAGCGAGCGCACCCGGTCCTCGTGCCACGCGGCCAGCGCCCAGGCGACGTTGGCGCCCCAGTCGTGTCCGACGACGTCGGCCACCGGCACGTCCATCGCGGTCATCAGGTCGGCGGTGACCTGCGCCAGGTTGGTCAGCGCGTAGGCACCGACCTCGGCCGGCCGGGCACCGGGGGAGTAGCCCAGCTGGTCGACGGCGTAGGTGCGCAGCCCCGCCTCGGTCAGCCGGGGCGTCACCGCGGCCCACGACGCCGACGTCTCCGGGAAGCCGTGCAGCAGCAGCACCGGGCGGCCGTCGTCCGGCCCGTCGGCCCGGACGTCGAAGGTGAGGTCGCCGACGTCCACCCGCAGCAGCTGTCCCGGCATGCTGCCGACGCTACCGTCGGCAGCCGTGAGCAGCCCGGAACGCGACTTCGTCACCGCCCACCTCGACGACCTGCACGCCGACCTCGACGCGTGGTTGCGCATCCCGTCGATCTCCGCCGACCCGGCTTCCGCACCTCACGTCGCCGCGAGTGCGCAGTGGCTGGCCGACGCGCTGCGCCGCACCGGCTTCCCGGTCGTGGAGGTGTGGGAGACCGCCGGGGCGCCGGCCGTCTACGCGGAGTGGCCGTCGGCGGACGACGGCGCGCCGGTCGCCCTCGTCTACGGACACCACGACGTGCGGCCGGTCGACCCGCTGGAGCTGTGGGAGCACCCGCCGTTCGAGCCGGCCCGCGTGGAGGGCCCCGACGGCCCGGAGCTGCACGCCCGCGGCGCCATCGACGACAAGGGCAACGTCGCGATGCACCTGCTCGGCATGCGCGCGCACCTGACCGCCACCGGCCGGGACACCCCGGCGGTGACCGTGAAGGTGCTGGTCGAAGGCGAGGAGGAGTCCGGGTCGCCGCACTTCGCCGCGCTGCTGCGCGAGCGTGCCGACCGGCTGCGCTGCGACGTCGTCGTGGTCAGCGACACCGGGATGGCCGCTCCCGACGTCCCCAGTGCCGTGGTCGCCATGCGCGGGCTGGCCGACGCCGAGATCACCCTGCGCGGGCCGGCCGTCGACCTGCACTCGGGCTCCTTCGGCGGCGGCGTCCCCAACCCGCTGCACGCGATGGCCACCCTGCTGGCGAGCCTGCACGACGAGCACGGGCGGGTCACCCTGCCCGGCTTCTACGAGCGGGTGCGGCCGCTGACCGACCGCGAGCGCGAGCTCATGGCCCGCGTGCCCTTCGACGAGGCCGCCTGGCTGGCCGGGCCCGCGGCCTCCCGGGTCGCCACCGGGGAGGAGGGCTTCACCACCCTGGAGCGGATCGGGGCGCGGCCCACCGCGGAGGTCAACGGCATGTGGGGCGGCTACACCGGTCCCGGGCACAAGACGATCATCCCGGCCGAGGCGCACGCCAAGATCACCTTCCGGTTGGTCGCCGACCAGCGCCCCGCCGACCTCGCCGACCAGGTGCGCGGCTGGGTGGCGGCCAACCTGCCCGCGGGCATCCAGGCCGACGTGCACGTCCCGGCCGGCGGCGTCTCCCCGTGCGCCAGCGACCTGGACTCCCCGGCGATGGCCGCCCTGCTGACCGCGATCGGCCAGGCGTTCGACCGCGCACCCGCCGACGTCCTGTTCACCCGCGAGGGCGGCAGCGGACCCGAGGCCGACCTGGTCGACGTCCTCGGCGCCCCGCTGCTCTTCCTCGGCGCCGGGCTGCCCACCGACCGCATCCACTCGCCGAACGAGCGGGTGCTGCTGCCGATGCTGTACCGCGGTGCCGAGGCGGCCGCCCACCTGTGGCGGGAGCTCGCGGCCGTGCCGCTGCGACCCCGGTGACGACGCAGGACGGCGGTCGGTTCGGCCCCTACCGGGTCCTCGGCGTGCTCGGCCGCGGCGGCATGGGTCAGGTGCTGCGGGCGCACGACGACGAGCACGAGCGTGACGTCGCCCTGAAGGTGCTGCACCCGCAGTGGGCCCAGGACGAGGGGTACCGCGACCGCTTCCGCCGCGAGGCGCGCACCGCCGCCCGCCTGACCGAGCCGCACGTCGTCCCGATCCACCGCTACGGGGAGATCGACGGTCAGCTCTTCCTCGACATGCGGCTGGTCGAGGGCGAGGACCTGGACTCGCTGCTGCGGCGCACCGGCCCGATGGACCCCGCCCGCGCCGTCGACCTGGTCGGCCAGGTCGCCCGCGCGCTCGACGCCGCCCACGCCGGGGGACTGGTGCACCGCGACGTCAAGCCGTCCAACGTGCTGCTGGTCGGCCGCGCCGACGGGCGCGACCTGGCCACCTCGGCCGCCGGCGAGGACTTCGCCTACCTCGCGGACTTCGGCGTCGCCCGCGGTGCGGACGACGGCCCCGGGCCGGCCCTGACCGCCGTCGGCACCGCGGTCGGCAGCACCGAGTACATGGCCCCCGAGCGCTTCGGCCCGACCCCGCCGGACGCCCGCGCCGACGTCTACTCCCTGGCCTGCCTGCTGTTCGAGCTGCTCACCGGCCGCCGTCCGTTCGGCCCCGGCGACCCGGCGCGGGTGATGGCCGCGCACCTGCACGAGCCCCCGCCGGTGCCGTCGTCCCTGCGCCCGGGGCTGCCCGCGGCCCTCGACGAGGTCGTCCTGCGCGGCCTGGCCAAGGACCCGGACCGGCGCTGGCAGCGCGCCGGCGACCTGGCCGAGGCGGCGCGGGCAGCGCTGACGGGCAGCGGCGTCCCGATGCCCCGGCCCGACGACGCCCCCACGGCGGTCGGCCCCCTCCCGGCGGACGCCGGCCGCTCGGCCACCCGGCAGGTGCCGGTCGCCGTCCCGGCGCCGTCCGAGCCGGCCCTCGTCGGCGCTCCTCCGGCCGGTCGGTCCCGGCGCCGGCTCGGCTGGCTACCGTGGGCGCTGGCCGGGGCCGCGACGGTCGCGGCGCTGGTGCTCGCCGGGCTCCTCGTCGCCGCCGACCGCCGGGCCGACGCGGCCGCCGGCGAGGTCTCCCGCGTCGCCGAGCGCCTGCTCGCCCTGAGCCTGCCCGAGCAGGTCGACCCCGCCGACTGCACGGCCGCGCCCGGGGACGGCCGGACGCTGGGACGGCTCGACTGCCCGGCCGGGGACCCCGACCACGACGGCGCCCCGGCGAGCACCCACACGCTCTACGCGGGGGACGGCGCGGCCGCCGCCTTCGCCGCGTACGTCGAGTCCCAGGGGCTGCGCCTGCTCGACAGCGAGCGCCGGTGCGGCCGCGGTGCGGACCCGGAGGGCTGGCTGCAACTGCGCGACGGCGACCGCGTGGTGGGCCGGTTGGCCTGCACCCTCGACGCCGAGGGCGACGCGCAGCTGCGCTGGACCTGGGACGGCACGGGCGTCCTCGCCGTCGCCGAGGTGCGCGGCGGCGGGGACGACGGCCTGCGGGAGCTGGTCTCGTGGTGGGACGACGTCGCCGACCGTCGTTGACCGGGGCTCCCAGCCTGCGCACCTAGGGTGGCGCCGTGACCGGTACGTCGAGCGCGCCACCCGGGTGGTACCCCGACCCCGACGGCGCCCCCGGGACGGCGCGCTGGTGGAACGGCGGCGGGTGGTCCGACGTCACCACTCCCGTCGGTCCGGGCGTGGCCGTTCAGGCGCCCGCCGCCGCACCGGCTCCCGCGCCCGAGGCCGCCGCGCCGACCCCGCCGCCCGGCCCGGGACGATCCCCGCGGCGCACCGGGTGGGTCGTCGGGCTGTCCGTGCTCGGGCTGGTGCTCGTCGTCCTCATCGGTTTCCTCGTCGGCCGGCCCAGCGGCTCCGCCGACGGCACGGGCCCGACCGCGCTGCCCGCCCCCAGCGGGTCGGCCTTCCCGCCCGGCACGCTGCGGATCGTCGACGAGGCCGCCGGCATCGCCTACCCCTACCTGGGCCAGGGCTGGCTCGAGTACGACCTGCAGGCCGTCGCCGAGACGACCTCGGTCGCGGGGCAGTACACGGTCACCCAGGAGTCCACGCCCGACGGCGGGCCGTTCATCGCCCAGTGCACCTCCGGGCCGCTGTCGCCGCTGTTCGGCTACGCCGGCCCGGACAGCCTGCAGCCGGCCCTCGCCCAGGTCGCCGACAGCGTGCGGCTGAACTACTACCCGGGACCCAACCAGCGGCAGGTCCTCCGCGACGAGGCCCTGACCGTCGACGGCGCCCCCGCCCACCTGCTGGAGTTCGACCTCTCCTGGGACGTCGAGGGCTACGACGCGACGGGGGAGCGGGCCGCGTTGCTGCTCGTCGACGTCGGCCGGCCCGCTCCTGCGCTGCTCTACCTCTCCATCCCCAACACCCACGCGGAGCTGTACGGGGTCATCGACCGCGTCATCGACGGCATCGACGTGCTCTGACATCGCGGTCCTCCGGACCGCACCGCGGCCACGTGCCGTCCCCGGCCGCCGTTGAGCTCGTCCGGCCACTCGTCGGGACCCTCCGGGCCCCACTCCTCGCGACCACGCCCCTACGACGAGTGGGCAGCTGCGGTCGCCCCGACCGGCGTGTCCGCGCGTGTCTGCGACCGCAACTGCCCACTCGGCCGCCAGTCCACCCGTGACAGCGGTCGCCCCTCGCGGCGCCGCCCGGCGCGGCGTCCCCGGGCGCGGTTAGGGTCGGGCACGTGACTGCAGCCGGTGCCGACCTCACCCTCCGGCACCCGGTGGAGCGCTTCCGACTCGAGAACGGGCTGCGTGTCGTGCTGGCGCCGGACCGCAGCGTCCCGGTGGTCGCCGTGACCGTCTCCTACGACGTCGGGATGCGCAACGAGCCCCAGGGCCGCACCGGGTTCGCCCACCTCTTCGAGCACCTGATGTTCCAGGGCTCGGCCAACGTCCCGAAGATGGAGCACGCCCGCCTGGTCCAGGCCGCGGGCGGCACCTTCAACGGCTCGACCCACCAGGACTACACCAACTACTACGAGGCCCTCCCCGCCGAGGCCCTCGAGCGCGCCCTGTTCCTCGAGGCCGACCGCATGGCGGCGCCGGCCATCACCGAGGAGAACCTCCGCAACCAGATCGACGTGGTGAAGGAGGAGATCCGGGTCAACGTGCTCAACCGCCCCTACGGCGCCTTCCCGTGGCTGCAGCTGCCCGCGATCGCCTTCGGGAGCTTCGCCAACACCCACGACGGCTACGGCTCGTTCGTCGACCTGGAGTCCTCGACCGTCGACGACGCCGCGGACTTCTTCCACCGCTACTACGCGCCGGGCAACGCCGTCCTCTGCCTCGGCGGCGACCTCGACGTCGCGGAGGCCGAGCAGCTGGTGCGCCGCTGGTTCGGTCCCATCGCCGCCCGCGAGGTCCCGCCGACGCCGCCCACCGGCGAGCCCTCGCCGACCACCGTCCGCTCCGGCGTCGTCGAGGACGCGCTGGCCCCCGCGCCCGCGGTCGCCCTCGGCTGGCGGGTGCCCGACCCGGTCGGCGACCTCGACGCCTACCTCGGCACGGTGCTGCTGGCCGAGCTGCTCAGCGAGGGCGACGCCTCCCGCCTGGAGCGGCGGCTGGTCCACGACGACCAGCTCGCCATCGCGCAGAGCAGCTACGTGGGCCTGTTCGGCGACCCCTTCGACGTCCGGGACGCGACGCTGCTCACCACGCAGGTGCACCACCCGGCGTCGGTCCCGACGGAGAAGGTGGTCACCGCGGTGCACGAGGAGATCGGCCGGATCGCCGAGGACGGCGTCGGCGCCGACGAGCTGGCCCGGGTGCAGGCCCGCACCGAGGCCCAGCTGCTGCGCCAGGCCGACTCGGTGCTCGGCCGCACGCTGGCCTTCGCCACCGCCGAGCTCATCCACGGCCGCGCCGAGCTGGCCGGCGAGCTCGCCGCCCGGCTGGCGGCCGTTCCCCCCGAGCAGGTGCGGACCGCCGCCCGGGGCCTGGACCCCGGCACCGTCGCGGTCCTCGAGCTGCGTGCCACGGGAGGACGTCGATGACCGCCCCCGTGCTGATCCCGCCGCTGGGCGAGCCCCGCCCCCAGCCCGAGCTGGCCGTCACCGAGGAGACGCTGCCCAACGGCCTGCGGCTGGTCGTCGTCCCCCGGCCCGGCGTCCCGCTGGTCGAACTGCGCCTGCGGGTGCCCTTCGCGGCCGCGACCGCGCGCGCCGCCGCACAGCACACCGCCCGCGCCTCGGTGCTCTCCGGTGCCGTCCTGCTCGGCACCGGCGCGCACGACGCCACCGGCATCGCCGAGGCGCTGCAGGCCCACGGCGGGGAGCTGTCGGTCTCCACCGACCCCGACCGGCTGCTGTTCGCCACCACGCTGCTCGCCGAGGGCCTCGCTCCCGTGCTCGAGGTGCTGGCCGAGGTGCTCACCGACGCCACCTACCCGGCCGACCGGGTGGAGGCCGAGCGGGCGCGCGTCGCCGAGCGGATCTCCATCGCCCGCTCCCAGCCCGGCGTCATCGCGCGCACCGCGCTGGCCGCCCGCCGCTACGGCGCCCACCCGTACGCCGAGCAGCTGCCCGCCGCCCAGCTGGTCACCGCGGTGCGCAGCCAGGCGCTGCGCAAGCTGCACCGCGAGCGGGTGCTGCCCGCCGGCAGCACGCTGGTGCTGGTCGGCGACCTCGACCCGGCCGCCGCCGTCGACGCCGTCGGCACCGCGCTGGCCGGCTGGACCGGCGGTGGGACGGCGGTCGCCGCCCCACCGGTGCCGCAGCCGGCCCCCGGGGCGCTGCAGGTGGTCGACCGGCCCGGCGCCGTGCAGTCCAACCTGCGCCTCGGCGGCACCGCGCCCAGCCGCACCGACCCCGACCTGCCCGCGGTCCGGCTGGCCAACATGGTCTACGGCGGTTACTTCTCCTCCCGGCTGGTGGAGAACATCCGCGAGCGGCGGGGCTACAGCTACAGCCCACGCAGCTCGGTCGACCACCTCGCCGCCGCCTCCTCGTTCCTCGTCGAGGCCGACGTCGCCACCGAGGTCACCGGGCCGGCGTTCCTCGAGACCTGGTATGAGCTGGGCCGCATGGCCCTCACGCCGGTCAGCGAGGAGGAGCTCGACGCCGCCCGTCGCTACGTGCTCGGCAGCATGGCGCTGTCCACCGCCACGCACGCCGGGCTGGCCAGCACGCTGTCGGCCCTGACCGGCTCGGGCCTGCCGCCGCAGTGGCTGGCCGAGCACCAGCAGGCGCTGGCCCGGGTCACCGTCGAGGAGGTTCAGGAGGCCGCGCGCCGGTTCCTGCAACCCGGCGGGCTCGCCGCCGTCGTCGTCGGCGACGCCGGGGAGGTGGCGGAGCCGCTGCGCGCGTTCGGCCCGGTCGAGGTCGTCTCGTCGGCGGACGCGGCATGAGCGTCCCGGACGGCGGCAGCACGCCGGCGGACAACCCGCCACCGGGTGACGGCGTCTCCTGGCCCGAGAGCAGTCCCTCTCCGGCCGGCGCGGTCCCGGTGCTGTCGCGCTCCGCGCACGACCGCAGCCACCTGGCCCGGTCGCTGCCCGACCCGACCGGCGGCCGCCCGGTGCGGGTGCTCACGGTCGACGAGCGGCGCACCGTGCCGGTCGAGGAGGACGGGGGCCGGCCGCGGCTGCTGTGGGAGGAGCGGGCCGCGCTGCCCGAGGGCGGGATCTACCTGGGCGAGGCCGACGGCGTGCCCTACGCCGCCGTCCGCGGTGACCGGCGGCTGACCGTCGGCGGCCGCCCGGCGGACACCTGGGCCGGCCTGCGCGACCTCGGCGCCGACCTCGACGACCTCGACGCCGGCCTGCTCGCCGAGGCGGTCGCCATGGTGGAGTGGCACGAGCGGCACCGGTTCAGCCCGCTGTCGGGCGCGCGGACGACGATCGAACGAGCCGGCTGGGTGCAGCGCGACCCGGAGACCGGCGCGGAGCTGTTCCCCCGCACCGACCCGGCCGTGATCATGCTGGTCCACGACGGCGGCGACCGCTGCGTGCTGGGCCGCCAGGCGGTGTGGCCGCCGGGGCGCTTCTCGATCCTCGCCGGCTTCGTCGAGCCGGGGGAGTCCGCCGAGGGCGCGGTGGCACGGGAGGTGGCCGAGGAGGTCGGCCTGCAGGTCACCGACATCCGCTACGTGGGCAGCCAGCCGTGGCCGTTCCCGCAGTCGCTGATGCTCGGCTACACCGCCCGCGCCGAGGGCGACCTGACGCTGCGGCTGGACCCGACCGAGATCGAGGAGGCGCGCTGGTTCACCCGGGACGAGCTGCGGTCGGGCACCGGCCCGCAGGCGCTGCCCCCGGCGGTCTCCATCGCCCGGCACATCATCGACCGCTGGATGAAGGACGAGCTCCCCCCCACGCCTCGCTAGCTCGGCGCGGGCCCCTGGAGCCCGCCGTTCCATCACCTCGCCAGGCGGCCCTGCACCACCAGTGCGGGGTGGTCGGGGGAGTCGGCCAGCACCACGGCGTCGGCCAGCGACGCCGGGTCCACCTCGTCGTCGTAGCGGTCGAACGCCGGCAGCTCCCAGGCCTGCTCGGGAGGCGTGCGACGGCGACGGGCCGCCGGGCCCACCCGCAGGTGGACGACGACGTCGAAGGCCAGCCCGATCCCCTGCAGCAGCGCACCCGGGACGAGCAGCACCCCGCGGGGCGGCATCGGGCGGCTGACGGCGCGGGCGGCCCGGTCGCGGTCGACGTCCCAGAGCACCGGTAGGTACTCCCCGGAGCCGCCGGGACCGACCGGGTCGAGCACCTCGCGGGACAGCGCGCCGGAGTCCAGCCAGTCGGTGTAGCGGGCGTCGGGGTCGGTGCGGCCGTGCTCGAAGCGCAGGGACGCCGGACGCAGGAACCCACCGGCGGGGACGACGACGGCGGGGCGCCCCAGCGGGGGCAGCCGCTCGGCGACCGCGGCCGCGAGCGCCCCGGGCGCGGCGACGTCGGGCCCGTCCACCGCCACGCGCAGGGCGGCCGCCCCGGGCTCGGGGTCGGTGCCGGCGAGCAGGGCGGCCAGCCGGTCGGCCAGTGCCTCGGGAGTGAGTGGTTCCGGTCGGGTCAGGACCGGCCCTCCGCGGGGCCGCGTCCGGCCCGGCTGCGGGTCCGGGGCG
Source organism: Geodermatophilus sp. (assembly GCA_035639575.1). GTDB lineage: Bacteria > Actinomycetota > Actinomycetes > Mycobacteriales > Geodermatophilaceae > Geodermatophilus. The sequence continues at coordinate 1,992 of DASQXT010000284.1, read as the reverse complement.
CCCGACCGGCCTCCCGCACCAGGGTGCGCGGCGCCGGCGCCGCCGCGGCCGGGGCCTCGGCGCCCGCCGCGGCGACCCGGGTCACCAGGTCGTCGAGCACCTCGCGGGCGAGCTCGGGCACCGGCCGCCCCTGCGAGCGGGCGGCGCGCCGCAGCTGCTCGAAGGCGGCCTGCGGTGTGGCGCCCTGCCGTTCGGCGAGCACCCCGATGGCGCGCTCGGTGGAGACCCGGGCGGCCAGGGCGTGCTCGAGCTGGGCGACGGTGCGCTCGAGCGCGGCCAGCCGGGCGTCCCGCGGATCGGCGTCGGGGTCGGCGTCCCCGGTCGCGCCGCGGGCGGCCCGCCGCGCACCGCGGTCGGGCTCGACCTGGGCGCCCAGCTCCTCGCTGACCAGGTCGGCGAGGGTCATGCCCTCGACGAGGTCGTCGACGTCCTCGGCGCGGCCGGGGGCGAACACCGACCAGCCGCGGCCGGTCCGGGCGACCACCACGGTGGGCTCCGCGCCCGACGGGTCGTCCGCCACCCTGTGTGCCCGGCCGGGACCCACGAGGTCGCCTGCGGACCCGGAGGGCGCCGGTGTCGGCGGGCACTCCGCTGGGCTGGTGCGCTCACTCACTGGGCGGCCTCCGCGAGGGGCTGGGACCGGCGGGTAGCCGGGGACAGGGGGCTACGGTAACGAGCCGTCCTCGACGACTATGCCCGCTCGCGCACGCAGCGTAGGCACCACCCGCCGTCATGCCCCTGCGGACTGCTCCAGCTGGGCCTTCACCTGGTCGATGCTGGGGTTGGTGAGGGCGCTGCCGTCGCGGAAGAGCAGGGTGGGGACGGTGCGGTTGCCGCCATTGGCCTGCATGACCAGCTCGGCCGCGGCCGGGTCGCGCTCGATGTCGACCTCGGCGTACTCGATGCCCTCGCGCTGCATCAGCTTCTTGAGCCGCACGCAGTACCCGCACCAGGGGGTGGTGTACATGGTCACGGCGGCGGGAGCGGCGGTCATCGAGGCGTTCCTCCTGGTCGGTCGGGGGTCCGGGCACGCGTGCCCGGCCGTCACGGGGCGACAACGCCGCGTCCCCGGGGATGCTTCCCCCGTCTGTCGCCGGCGGCTGGGAGGATGGGTCCTGGCCATCGACGGGAGACGGGGAGGCCGATGTCGCAGATCGCCGGTGCGCCCGGGGACGTCCGGGTGCAGGGCGCCGAGGCGGTGCTCGCGCAGCTGGACGACGAGCAGCGCGCCGCCGCCCAGGCGGTGTCCGGGCCGGTCTGCATCCTCGCCGGTGCGGGCACCGGCAAGACCCGCACCATCACCCACCGGATCGCCTACGGCGTGCACACCGGGTCCTTCGTGCCCGAGCAGGTCCTCGCCGTCACCTTCACCGCCCGCGCCGCGGGCGAGCTGAGGGCCCGGCTGGCCGGGCTGGGGGTGGGCGGGGTCCAGGCCCGCACGTTCCACGCCGCGGCCATGCGCCAGCTGCGCTACTTCGCGCCCCGGGTGCTCGGCGGCCCGATGCCGGAGCTGGTCGAGAACAAGCTGCGGCTGGTGGCGGCGGCCGCCTCCCGGTCCCGGTTGTCCACCGACCGCACCAGCCTGCGCGACCTGGCCAGCGAGATCGAGTGGGCCAAGACCACGCTGGCCACGCCCGACGACTACCCGGCCCGCGCCCAGGCCGCCGGCCGCGAGCCCCCGTTCGAGCCCGCGGCGGTGGCGCGGGTCTACGCGAGCTACGAGTCGGCCAAGCAGCGCGACGGCGCCCTGGACTTCGAGGACCTGCTGCTGGTCACCGCCTTCGCCCTCGAGGAGCACCCGGACGTCGCCCGCCAGGTGCGCGGGCAGTACCGGTACTTCGTGGTCGACGAGTACCAGGACGTCAACCCGCTGCAGCAGCGGCTGCTCGACGCCTGGCTGGGCGGCCGCGCCGACGTCTGCGTGGTCGGCGACCCCAACCAGACCATCTACTCGTTCACCGGTGCCGACCCCGACTACCTGCTGGGCTTCGC
>DASQXT010000283.1:0-12608 GCA_035639575.1 Geodermatophilus sp. | reverse complement strand
CCCCATCAGCCGCAGCGCCCGGGCGACGAGCGCCGGCCGCTTGAGCCCGTGCGCGGTCGCGAAGCGGACCAGGTCCGGGCGGGCCAGCAGCGCGAGGAAGCCGGTGCCCAGCCGGTGGTGCCGCCCGTACTCCTCGCGCAGTCGCTCGGGGTACCGGCGCAGCACGGCCTCGCGGGCCGGACCCTCGGCCGTGGCCAGGCCCGCGACGGCGGCCTCCGCGGCCATCCGCCCGGTCTCCAGCGCGTAGCTGATGCCCTCGCCGTTGAACGGGTTGACCGTGCCGGCAGCGTCGCCGACCAGGAGCAGCCCGCGGGTGTAGGCCGGCCCGCGGTGCAGGGCCATCGGCAGGCCGGCGCCGCGCAGCGGGGTGACCGCGTGCTCCTCACCGAGCTGCCACTCGGGCGGCAGGGTGGTCAGCCACTCACGGAGCACCGCCCGCGGCTCGGCGCCGGTGCCCCGGCGGGTGTCGAGCAGGCCGAAGCCGACGTTGCTGGTGCCGTCGCCCATGCCGAAGGCCCACCCGTAGCCGGGCATCGAGTCCGCGCTCGGGCCGTCGGGTGAGAGGTCGAAGGAGATGTCCAGGTAGTCGTCGTGCGTGCGGGGGGACGTCACGTACCGGCGGACGGCGACGCCGAGTGGCCGGTCCTCCCGCCGGAGCAGGCCCAGCGCCTTGGCCAGCCGGCCGGAGAGACCCTCGGCGGAGACCACCAGCGGCGCGCGCCAGGTGGTCGGCACACGGTCCGGGCCCTCCTCGGAGTGCACCCCGGCGACCCGGCCGGCGTCGTCCAGCAGCGGGCCGGTGACCGTGACCTCCTGCACCAGCCGGGCGCCGGCCGCGACCGCGTGCGCGGCGAGCCCGGCGTCGAGGTCGCGGCGGCTGCGGACCAGGCTGTGGCCGGGCCACCGCTGCAGCGTCGGCCAGTCGACCTCGACCACCTGCCCGCCGCCGGTGACCCGCAGCCCCCTGTGGCGGACCCAGCCGGTGGTGTCGACGCCCATGTCGTCGAGCGCCTGGACCGCGCGCGGGGTCAGCCCGTCGCCGCAGACCTTCTCGCGGGGCAGCCGGGCCTTCTCCAGGACGAGGACGTCGAGGCCGGCGCGGGCGAGGTGCCACGCGGCCGAGGAGCCCGCCGGCCCGGCACCGACGACGACCACGTCGGCCCGCCGGTCGCCGTCGTCCACCTCGGCCCCCTCCGTTCGAGTTCCCCGGCCACTTTGTGAATTGCTTCACAAGGTGGCCCGGTCCCCACTCTAGGCCGGTGTGTGACCTTGGTGACAAGTGGCTTCCTGGAACGGCGCGTCACAGTTGGGTGAAGGACCCCGTCCTCCTCACCGCTCGCACGCTCGTGGCGAGCCTCTGGACGGGGCCGCCCCGAGAGGAACGGCGTTCAGGTGAGGGGCTTGCGCCCGCGGTGCAGCGCCACGATGCCGCCGGTGAGGTCGCGCCAGGCGACGTCGGACCAGCCGGCGGCCTGCAGCCGGGCGGCGAGCGCCGGCTGGTCGGGCCAGGCCCGGATCGACTCGGCCAGGTAGACGTAGGCCTCGGGGTTGCTGCTCACGGCGCGGGCGATCTGCGGCAGCGCACGCATCAGGTACTCGGTGTAGAGGGTGCGGAACGGCGCCCAGGTGGGGCTGGAGAACTCGCAGACCACCAGCGTCCCGCCGGGCCGGGTGACGCGGGTGAACTCGCGCAGCGCGGCGTCGGGGTCGGCGACGTTGCGCAGGCCGAAGGAGATGACCACGCCGTCGACGCTCTCGTCGGCCAGGGGCAGCGCCATGGCGTCACCGGCCACCTTGGGCACCGGCCGGGCCGCGCCCGCGCGCAGCATGCCCTGGGAGAAGTCGCAGGCGATGGCGCGCACGCCACCGGCCGCCAGCTCGACCGTCGACACCGCCGTCCCGGCGGCGACGTCGAGCACGGTCTGCCCCGCACGGGCGCCGAGCGCCTCGCGGGTGGCCCGCCGCCAGGAGGCGTCGAGACCGCCGGAGAGCACCGTGTTGGTGAGGTCGTAGCGCGCCGCGACCCGGTCGAACATGGCCGCGACGTCGGCCGGCTGCTTGTCCAGACCGGCCCGGACTCCCGCGGTGTGTGCGCTGTCTCGCCGGTCTGCCACGACGGGCGACGCTACCGGCTGCCTACGCTGGGACCGTGACAGTGGCAGCCGTGACCACCCCGGATGCGGTCACGCCCGTCGTCACCACGACGCCGCTGCTCGAGCCCCCCGCCCTGCTCGACCTGCTCCCGGCCGTCGGCGCGGTGTCCTGGGTGCGTCGCGGGGAGGGCCTGGTCGGCTGGGGGGAGGCGGCCCGGCTGGAGGTCACCGGCCCCCGGGCCCTGGCCGAGGCTGCCGAGTGGTGGGAGACCCTCAGCGCCGGCCTCGACGTCGACGACCGGGCGGAGGTGCCCGGCTCCGGGCCCGTGGTGTTCGCCAGCATCGCCTTCGACCCGGCCGCCGGGACGTCGGTGTTCGTCGTCCCGGAGGTCGTCGTCGGCCGGCGGGACGGCGCCGCCTGGGTGACCACGATCGGGGACGCCGACCCCGCCGACGTGCTGGCCACCGCGCCCGCGACCGCCCCGGGGCCGCTCGGCCGGCTCCGCTACGCCGACGGCGCGCTCGACCCGGCCTCGTGGTGCGCGACCGTGGCCGCGGCCGTGGCCCGCATCGGCGCCGGGGAGCTGGCCAAGGTGGTGCTGGCGCGCGACCTGCTGGTCACCGCCGACGCGCCGCTGGACCCGCGCGCGCTGCTCGCCCGGCTGGCCGCCCGCTTCCCCGGCTGCTGGACCTTCGCCGTCGACGGCCTGCTCGGCGCCACGCCGGAGCTGCTGCTGCGCCGGACCGGGCGCGAGCTGTCCTCCCGCGTCCTGGCCGGGACCGCACCCCGCGGCGCCGGTGCCGACGACCAGCGGCTGGCCGAGGGCCTGCTCACCTCGGCCAAGGACCGCGCCGAGCACGCCCTCGCCGTCGACTCGCTGGTCCGGGCGCTGGAGCCGTACTGCGCGACGCTGACCGCGCCGGAGGAGCCGCAGCTGCTGACGCTGGCCAACGTGCGCCACCTGGCCACCGACGTCACCGGCGTCCAGCGCCGCAGCGGCGGCCGCGGCCGGGCCGGGCTGCTGGAGCTGGTCGGTGCGGTGCACCCGACCGCCGCCGTCTGCGGCACCCCGACCGACGCCGCCGCCGCGCTGATCGGCGAGGTGGAGGGCATGGACCGCGGCCGCTACGCCGGCCCGGTCGGCTGGCTCGACGCCCGCGGGGACGGCGAGTTCGGCCTGGCGCTCCGCTGCGCGCAGCTGGCCGACGACGACCCGGCCACGGCGCGGCTGTTCGCCGGCTGCGGCATCGTCGCCGGCTCCGACCCGGCCGCGGAGCTGGCCGAGACCCAGGCCAAGTTCGCCGCCTTCCAGGCCGCACTGGAGAGCTGACGCGGGTCAGCGGCGGGCGAGCTCCTCGACCACGCGACGGACCAGGTCGTGCGGCAACGGGTCGCGGTGTGGCAGGCGCATCGCGTCCTCGGCGCCGCGGTACGGGGCCACGGCCGCCTCGAGCTCCGGGTCGGCCAGCTGCTGCGGCAGCGGGTGCAGCGCCACGTGCCGCGTCCAGACCTCGACCCGGACCAGCGACCGGCCGTCGACGGTGAACGTCGGCACTCCGCAGCGGACGGTCTGGTCGGCACCCGGCACGGCCGCCGCCACCGCCTGGCGCACCTCCTCGACCCGCTCGCGGACGTCACCCGGCAGGCCGGCCAGGTACTGGTCGACCGGCGCGTGCACCGCCATCAGCCGGCCCCTGCGCGCGACGCCGTGGCCGAACCGGTCCGGTCCGGCGCGGGGACGTCGGGCACGAGGGCGCGGGCGGTCACCGGCTCGGCGGGCGTGGCGGGCCGCAGGGGGTACCGACCGGCCCCGGGGAGCCCGGCGGGGCTCTGCTGCAGCGACGTCACGGGGGCACGCTAACTGTTCTCCCGGAGGATCACGAACGAGTAACGACGAGGTCGCGTTCTCGTGCTCCGTGCGGCTTCCGTGAGGAACGCGCAGCTCAGCGCGGTACACCGACCGCAGGGAACAGCGACACGCGGAGCCCGGAGCGTGGCGACCGACACGTCCGACCGCGCCGGCGGCCCGTGGACCCGACCGCCCGGATGACCTCCGGGTCACCCGGCGCCGGGCACCGATCCGGTCTGCGTCAGCTCCTCGGCGATGTCGGCCAGCCTGCGGTTGGTCTGCTGCGAGACCCGGGCCAGCACCTGAAACGCCTGGTCGGCGGTGAGCTTGTACCGCTCCATGAGGATGCCCTTTGCCTGGCCGATCACGTCGCGGCTGCTCACGGCCCGGCGCAGGTGCTCCTCCTTCTGGGCTCCGGCGACGGCCACGGCGGCGTGGGCGGCGAGGACCAGGCCCACGTCCTCGGACTCCTCGCCGAAGGCGTGCGGCTGCCGCGCGTAGATGTTGAGGGCGCCGAGGTTGTCGCCCTCGACGAACAGCTGGAGGCTCAGCGAGCTCAGCACGCCGAACCTCGCTGCCTCGGCCGCGAACCGGGGCCACCGGGTCTCGGTGCGCATGTCCTCGACGCGGACGGTCGCCTCCTCCCACACCGCGTCGAGGCAGGGCCCCTCCTGGATGCGGTCCTGCATCTCGTCGACCTGCCGCGGGAGGTCGCCGGTCGCGGCGCGCGGCTCGACCCTGCGTCGGCCGGTGACGTAGGTGATCGTGCACTCCTCGGCGCCGGGGACGATCCCGACCGCGGTGGCGGTGAGCGTCTGCAGGGTGGACTCGACGTCGCCGTGCTCCTCCTGCAGCGACCGGGCGACCTGCCCCATGACCTCGCCGAGGTGGCCGCTCGCACCTGTCGCACCCCGGCTGTCCCCGGACGCCGGCGCCGGGCCCTGTTCCTCGCTGCTCTCGGCTGAACGCTCTGCGCGCCGTGGCTCCTCCTCGCCCATGTCCGGCACCGTAGCCGCAGGGGCACCCGGTCACCCGTGGTCGAGCGCCTCCGCGGCGGCCGTCCGCAGCGCCGCCGCGAGCTCCGCCTCGGCGCGCTGGTCGGTGCGGACGACGACCACCCGCGGCCCACCCGGCGCGACGGCCTCGGCCAGGTCCGTGGACGTCGACACGTGCACGGCCGGCCAGCCGAGCGCCTCGGCCACCGCCACCAGGTCGCGGCCGTGTGGCGTGCCGAACACCCGCCGGTAGCCGGCCTCGTACCGCGGCTGACCGGGCTCGAGCTGGGCGAAGATCCCGCCACCGTCGTTGTCCGGGACGACGAGGGTGAGGTCCGGCCGCGGCTCCCCCTCCCCGACCAGCAGCCCCTGGAGGTCGTGCAGGAGGGTGAGGTCGCCGAGCAGCGCGAACGCCCGGCCGCCGCGCACGCGGGCCGCGCCCACCGCGGTGGAGACCGTGCCGTCGATGCCGGCGACCCCGCGGTTGGCCAGCACGGTGAGCCCCGCCCGCGGGACGGCCAGCCGGTCGACGTCGCGCACCGGCGTCGACGAGCCGAGCACGAGCAGCGCGCCGTCGGGCAGGGCGGCGACCAGGTCGCGGGCGAGCAGCCCGGCGGTCAGCGCGGGCAGCGCGTCGAGCACGCCGTCGACCGCCGTCCCCACCCGGGCCGCGGCCGCGCACCAGGCGGCGCGCCACGCCGGGTCGGCGGTCGCCGGGGTCCCGCCGGGTGCCGGGAGTCCGCCCACCCACGTCGTCGAGCGGCCCGCGTCGGCCCAGCGCGGGGACGTCCCCACCGTCTCCACCCGGACGGCGGGGTCGGCCAGCAGCGCCGACACCGGCCGGGACAGCGTCGGCCGCCCCACGACGAGCACCCGCTCGGGCCGGTGCGCGGCCAGCCAGCCGGGCACCCCGAGCAGCAGCGCACCGCCGCGCACGGACGCCGGCCACGCGCCGCTGGACGGCTCGGCGACCACCGGCCAGCCCCGCGCCGCGGCCAGCTCCGCGGCGGCCCGGCCGAGCTCGGGCAGCGTGTCCCCGACGACGACGAGCGTGCGAGCGGGCCCGGTGTCGGGGGGCCGCACGACGGCCGCGGCCGAGCCGCCGGTCCAGGGGGCGCCGTCCGGCCGGCCGGACCACGGGCCGGCGGTCCGCACGTCGGCGTCCTCGGGCAGCAGCGGCTCGCGGAAGGGCAGGTTGAGGTGCACCGGCCCCGGGTCGCCGGAGAGCGCGCCGCGCGCGGTGAGCAGCGCCTTGGCCACCAGCGAGCGCCAGTAGCGGTTCTGCGCCTCCTCGCGGCCGGCCTCGGGCACGCCGACGTCGACCGCCGCCCGCACCGCGCCCCCGTAGAGCCCGGGCTGGGCGATGGTCTGGTTGGCGCCGGTGTCGCGCAGCTCCGGCGGCCGGTCCGCGGTGAGCGCGAGCAGCGGCACCCCGGCGGCGTCGGCCTCCAGCACGGCGGCGTGCAGGTGCGCGGTCGCCGTCCCGGAGGTGGTCAGCACCGGCACCGGCCGCCCGGACGCCTTCGCCAGGCCGAGGGCGAGGAAGGCCGCCGTCCGTTCGTCGATGCGCACGTGCAGGGTCAGCCGGCCGTCGCGCTCGGCATCGGCCAGGGCCAGCGCGACCGGCGCCGAGCGGGAGCCGGGCGCCACCACGGCGTCGGTGACCCCGCCACGGACCAGCTCGTCGACCAGCACCCGGGCGAGGGCGGTGGAGGGGTTCACCCGCGTACCGCGTCCAGTCGGGCGCGCCAGCGTGCCTCGACCTCCGGGCCCGCGGCGACCTCGGCCAGCCGGTCGGGCGTCACGGTCCGCACCGGGAGGGCGCCGTCCACCGGCAGCAGGGGGTCGCTGGTGACGTCGCCGTCGAGGAGCGCCACGGTGGCCAGCCCGCAGGCGAACGGCAGCTCGGGCAGCGCGGCGGCCAGTGCCACCCCGGCGGCGATGCCGACCGAGGACTCCAGCGCCGAGGAGACCACGCACGGCAGGCCGTGCGCTCCGGCCACCTCCAGCGCCGCCCGGACCCCGCCGAGCGGCTGCACCTTGAGGACGACGACGTCGCACGCCCCGCGCAGGTCCACGCGCAGCGGGTCGGCCGACCGGCGGACCACCTCGTCGGCGGCGACCCGCACGTCGACCCGCCGGCGCAGCGCGGCCAGCTCCCCGAGCGACGCGCACGGCTGCTCGACGTACTCCAGGCCCACCCGGTCCAGCTCGCGGATGCGCGCGGCGGCGGTGTCGACGTCCCAGGCGGCGTTCGCGTCGACCCGGATCGCGCCGTCCGGGCCGAGGGCGTCGCGCACCGCCTCGACACGGGCGACGTCGTCGGCGGGCGTCTGGCCCGGCTCGGCGACCTTCACCTTCGCCGTCCGGCAGCCCGAGGCGGTCACGATCGCGTGCGCCCGCTCGGGAGCGACGGCCGGCACGGTCGCGTTCACCGGCACCGCGTCGCGCACCGGCGCCGGCCAGCCGTCGCAGGCCGCCTCGGCCGCCGCGGCCCACCAGCGGCGGCTCTCGGCGACGTCGTAATCCCAGAACGGGGAGAACTCGCCCCAGCCGGCGGGGCCCTGCACCAGCACGCCGTCGCGGACGTCGATGCCGCGGAAGCGGGTCCGCATCGGCACCGACCAGACCCGCGCCCCGTCGGTGTCGATCACGTCAGCAAGCGTAGGAGAAGGACCCCCTGCCCCCCACCACTCGCATGCTCGCGGCGGGTCCCTACAGGGGGCCGAAGTACCGTGTGGCCTCGTGCCCAGGCACCTGACCCCCGTGCCCGCGCCGGCCGATCCCCTCGCGCTCCTGCCGCAGGTGCGCGCCGCCCTGGACGGCACGGCGCCGCTCGCGGTGCTGCCCGCCGGTCCGCCGGCCGCCGTCGAGGCGGCCCGGGCGGTGCTGCGGCCCGAGCAGCCGCTGGAGGACGGCGCCGACCTCGTCGTCGTCACCTCCGGCTCGACCGGCCGCGGCCGCGGCGTGCTGCTGCCGGCCGGCGCGGTGCGCGCCTCGGCCGAGGCCACGCTGCGCCGGCTCGGCGGCCCCGGCGGCTGGCTCCTCGCGCTGCCCGTCTCGGCCATCGCCGGCCTGCAGGTGCTCTGCCGCTCGGTCCTCGGCGGCACCGCACCGACCGTGCTCGGCCCCGGGGAACCGCTGGCCGCCGCCGTCGACCGCATGCCGGCGGGACGGCGCTACACCGCGCTGGTGCCCACCCAGCTGCGCCGGTACCTCGACGCCGAGCCCGTCGCGCTGCGCGCCTTCGACGGGATCCTGGTCGGCGGCGCGGCCACGGATGCGGCCCTGCTGGCCCGGGCCCGCGACGAGGACGTCGCCGTGGTGACCACCTACGGGATGACCGAGACCGCCGGCGGCTGCGTGTACGACGGCGAGCCGCTGGACGGCGTCCGGGTGCGGGTGACCGACGGCGGGGTCGCCGCAGGACCCGGCGGTATGGGCATCGAGCTCGCGGGGCCGGTGCTGGCGACCGGTTACCGGCTCGACCCCGAGGGCACCGCCGCCGCCTTCGCCGGCGGCTGGTTCCGCACCCGCGACGCCGGGACGCTCGACGACTCCGGCCGGCTGACCGTGCACGGCCGGCTGGACGACGTCGTCGTCACCGGCGGGGTCAACGTCGCCCCGCAGGCGGTCGAGGACGTGCTGCGGCAGCACCCGGACGTCGCCGACGCCGTCGTCTTCGGCCGGCCGGACGACGAGTGGGGTCAGCGGGTGGTCGCCGCCGTCGTCCCGGCGCCCGGCGCGACGCCGGACCTCGCCGCGCTGCGGCCGTGGGTGACCGAGCGGCTGGGCGGGCCCGCCGCACCGCGCGAGCTGCACCGCATCGACGCCGTCCCGACCCTGCACACCGGCAAGCCCGACCGCCGCGGCCTCGCTGCCCGGCTCGCCGCCGCGGCGGCCTCCGACGGGAGACGCTGACCGTGGCCACCCCCGCGCAGTGGCTGGCCGGCGCCCGCCCCCGCACGCTGCCCGCAGCCCTCGCCCCGGTGCTCGTGGGCACCGGGGCCGCCGCGGCGCTCGACGGCTTCCGGCCCGTGCCGGCGCTGCTGGCCCTGGTGGTCGCCCTCGCGCTGCAGGTGGCGGTCAACTACGCCAACGACTACTCCGACGGCACCCGCGGCACCGACGCCGTCCGGGTCGGGCCGATGCGGCTGGTCGGCTCGGGCGCGGCGACCCCGCGGCAGGTGCTGGTCGCCGCGCTGGCCTCCTTCGCCGTCGCCGGCCTCGCCGGGCTGGCGCTGGCGGCGCTGTCGAGCTGGTGGCTGGTGGCGGTCGGCGCGGTGTGCATCGCGGCGGCCTGGACCTACACCGGCGGTCCGCTCCCCTACGGCTACCGGGCGCTGGGCGAGGTCTTCGTCTTCGTCTTCTTCGGCCTGGTGGCCGTCGTGGGGACGACGTTCGCCCAGACCCGCTCGGTCGGCGGGCTGGCCGTGGCCGCCGCGGTGCCGATCGGCCTGCTGTCGGTGGCGCTGCTGGTCGTGAACAACCTGCGCGACATCGAGGGCGACGCGGCGGTGGGCAAGCGCACGCTGGCCGTGCTGCTCGGCGACCGCGGCACCCGGGTCGCGTTCGCGCTGCTGCCCGCGGTGGCGTTCGCCGTCGTCGTCGCGATCGGAGTGGTCCGGCCGTGGGCGCTGCTCGCGCTGCTCGCCGTCCCGCTGGCGGTGCCGCCGGTGCGCACGGTGCTCTCGGGCGGGCGCGGCCCGGCGCTGATCGCCGCGCTGCAGGGCACCGGCCTGCTCACGCTGGCCACCGGCGTCCTGCTGGGCGCCGGGCTCGCACTCAGCGGCTGAAGGCCGCCGGCGTCTCCACGGTTGTGCACTCATCGTGGTCTGGGGAGCCCCGGAGACGACGATGAGCGCACAACCGGTCGATCAGGAGCCGTCCTTCACCCGTCGCCGGTGAGGCGGGCCTCCCGCGCGGCCTTGGCCTGCTGGCGGGCGACGCTGCGCGCGGCCAGGCCCTCGGTGAGCCGCTCGCGCGAGGGCCGCAGCAGCAGGTACGAGACCGGCATCGACAGCAGCAGCCCGAACAGCGCGCCGGACCACAGGCCCAGGCCCAGCACCCACAGCAGCAGCACGAGCGCGGCGGCGATGGCCAGCCGGCCCACCGTGTAGATGACCAGCCAGGGCGCGATCCTCGGCGGCGCCGCCGGTCCCCCGGTCGGTGCGCCCGGCACCGCCGGCTCAGCCCTCTCCGCCATGGCGGCCCTCCCACTTGGTGCTCAACACGACCGTCGTCCGCGTGCGGGCGACGCCTCTGATCCGGTTCAACGCACTGATGGTGGCCTCCAGTGCCGGGATGTCGGTCACGCGGACCTTCAGCACGTAGCCCTCGCTGCCGGCGACCCGCCAGCAGTCCTCCACCTCGGGCAGCGCGGCCAGTCCGGTCTCGACGCCGGTGTCGTCGACCGCGTCGCTCTCGATCACGCTCACCAGCGCGGTGACGCCCAGGCCCACCGCCGCCGGGTCGACCACCGCCCGGTAGCCGGTGATGACGCCCGCGGCCTCCAGCTTGCCGACCCGCTCGTGCACCGCCGGCGAGGAGAGGCCGACCCGCCGCGCCAGCTCGGCGTAGCTCGCCCGCCCGTTGGCGCGCAGCAGGTCGATCAGCTGCCGGTCGACGGCGTCGATGGCGTCCTCCTCCTGCCGGGGTCGCACGGGTGTGCGGTCGAGTATCGCCCGCGCACGTACTGTGGAGGGGGCTCGGGCTCGAACGACGAGGGGGGTGGGCCGCCATGGCGTTCGTGGTGGTGCTCGTGGTGGCGGTCGCCGTGGTGGTTCTGGTGCTGCGTGCGGCGGAGAAGGGTGGTCCGGGACGGGTGCGCGCGCCTCGACCGCCGCGCCGGCAGCGCGCCGTCCGCCCGATCGCGCCGGACGACGACCCCGAGTTCCTGCGTGAGCTGGAGCGCCGCGCCCGGCGCGACGACGGCTCACCGGCGTGACAGCCCGGTCCCTCTGAGGCGTCACGGGGCGCCGACGGCCTCGTCCCGGGTCCACCCTGAGCCTGCGAAGGGTGGGGAGGACGAGGTCCGCTCTCAGGCGGCGCGGAAGAGGCGACGCCACCCGCGGCGCCGCTGCGGCTCCTCGGCGGGAGGAGCGGCGACCACGGTCTCCTGGGTCATCCCGCCGGGCCAGCCCAGGCCCTCGTGCGTCGTCGGGTCGCCCGGCCAGCCCAGGCCGCTCCCGCCGCCCTCCGCACGTAGGTCGCCGTGCCGACCGGCCGGCGCGTCCACGGACCGCTGTGCGAGTGCGGCGGCCACCACCGGGTGCACCGCGGCCCCCTCGGAAGCAGAGTGCCTACCCACGGGGAGCTCCCCTCCGGCGAGACATGGGGGCATGGAAGCACGGCCGCGTCCGGCGTGTCACCGACACGCCGTCCGCACGGGGGACCCTGTCGCCTGGTGTGACGAGCGGGACGGTCCCCTCACAGGACCCCTGACCTCGCGGACGCCTCGGACGACGGCGCTGTCGGGGGGCCGGTCGAGGTCGTCCGTGCTGGGGCGCTCGGGCACGGCGCACCTGTAATGGGCGAGCCGGGTCTCCGTCGCGGAGGACCCGGTCACGCAGGGCCATGCAGAGGAGCGGGTCAGTACTCCCACGAGGCGTACCGCGGGTCCCGCTCCGCCATCATCCGGAAGAGCAGCCCCATCCGGTCGATGAACCAGGCCTTGGCGCACTGCACGAGCAGGAGACCTCCGACGACCGCCCTCAGGTCGACCACGACCAGGCCGCGGGTCAGGGCGGCCAAGCCGGCGAACTGGAACGCGTAGGTGGTGTTCGGGCGGCGGTCGACCGGAACTGTTCCGGGAGGTCGACCGCGTTCCGGTCGGTCCAGATGCGCTCGCCGAACACGCCTCTCGACGCCCAGTTCCGGGTCGATCGCGGCGGCGGGAACAGCACCGGCTCGACCACCGTGAAGACCAGCGACGCCCGCCGCGAGCCTGCGAGCGGTGGGGGCAGAGGGGTCCTTGCTCAGTTCAGCCCGGCGTAGCTGTGCAGCCCGGTCGACACCATGTTCACGTACAGCAGGTTGAAGACCATCACGACCAGGCCGACGACGTTCACCCACGCCGCCGGGCGCCCCCGCCAGCCGGCCGTCGTCCGCGCGTGCAGGTATCCGGCGTAGACCACCCAGGCGATGAACGCCCAGGTCTCCTTGGGGTCCCAGCCCCAGTACCGGCCCCAGGCGCTCTCGGCCCAGATGGCGCCGGCGATGACGGCGAAGGTCCAGATCGGGAAGCCGAAGACGGCGGTGCGGTGGGCGACGCGGTCCAGCGTGACCGCGTTCGGCAGCCGGGAGAGGAACGAGCCCTCGGCCTCGGCGCCGCGGGCGTCGGACCGCAGCCGCAGCAGGTACAGCACGCTGGCGATCCCGCTGACGAAGAAGATGCCGAAGCCGAGGATCGCCGTGGTGACGTGCACGGCCAGCCAGCTGGAGCGCAGCGCGGCCACCAGCGGCCCGGTCTCGGTGTAGAGGAACAGCCCGGTGGCGACCAGCGCGATGACGACGGGCGCGAGCACGAAGGCGCCGATGTCGCGGACGGCCGGCATCCGGACGGCCAGCACGAGGTAGACCACCACGCCGACCAGGACGACGGCGGTGGCGAACTCGTACATGTTGCCCCAGGGCAGCCGGTCGGCGGCCATCCCGCGGGTGACCAGCAC
>DASQXT010000282.1:0-16125 GCA_035639575.1 Geodermatophilus sp. | reverse complement strand
GGGGACCGGCGGGGTCCCTCGGAGCGCGTGGAGAGGTGTTCCTCCTCGGGAGGCTCCGGCACTGAGTGCACGTGCACTCAGTGCCGGAGCCTCCCGAGGAGGAACACCTCTCCACGCGCTCCGAGGGACCCCGCCGGTCCCCGTCCCCGAGGCGGCCTGTGCGGCCCGGCTCCCTCCCGGGACTCGGGCCGCTTCCGCGTCACGACAGGACGGGCAGCTCCAGCCGCGACGGGTGCGCGGCGTCGTGGTGCACCTCGAACCGGCAGGTGCGCCCGGTGGTGGCGGTCGCCAGCGGTTCGCCGGTGCCGTGGTTGCGGGCGTAGCGGGGGAAGGCGCCGCCGCTGACCTGGACCCGCAGCCGGTGCCCGGCCCGCACGCGGTAGGCCGTGGGGAACAGCTCGACGTCGACGGCGAGGACGCCGTCGTCCCCGACGGTGACGTCGTCGGCGGGCACGGTGCGCGGGTCGAGCCGGCGGATGCCGTCGACGACGTTGCGGGACACGCCGTCGGGGTCGACGTCGCACAGCCGGACGAACACGTCGGCGTGCTCCAGCTGCGGGCGCACGTACACGCGGGCGCGGACCTGCCCGACCACGTCGACGTCGGCGGTCAGCACCGGGCCGGTGAAGACCAGGACGTCGTCCCGCGACTCGACCGGCGCGTTGTCGGCCTGCTTGCCCGGCGGCTGCAGCAGCGGGCCGCCGACCGTGGGAGTGGGGTCGGCCGGGTCGTGGGTGAAGAGGCTGGGCCGGGCGTCGCCGGGGTCGGGCTCCCCGGTGAGCCCGCCGCCGGCACGCAGGTGGTGCCGCACCGGGCGGCTGCCCGGCGGCGGCCACGACTCCGACTCCAGCCACGTCCCCGCCTGCTGCAGGTACAGCCGCACCGGCGCCCCCGAGGGGGCCGGTCCGCCGCGGAGGTGGTGGTCGAGCCACCGCACGTCGGTGCGCAGGATCGTCCTGATCTCCCCGGCCTCGGCGTGCAGCCACGGCCCGACGGTCAGCCGCGCGGGGACGCCGGCTGCGCGCAGGCGGGCGAAGTCGGTGAGCTGGCCGGCCGCGAAGAGGTCCCACCAGCCGGTGACCATGTTCACCGGCGGCATCCGGCCCAGGTCGGCGGCGTCGTGGTCGGCGACGTCCCAGAAGTCGTCGCCGGGCCCGGCGTGGGTGGTGAAGTCGCGCCAGAACGGCACGGGGGCACCGGTCACCGCGGTGTCGGCGGCCTGCAGGGGCAGCCGGCGCAGCCCCCGCTCGAGCCGCGCCCGGCGCCGCGGGGTCGGGACCGCCGACGGCAGGCCGCCGGCCTCCTGGCGGCCGATCTGGGCCGTCCAGGTCAGCGCCGTGTGCAGCAGGGGCGCGCCGTGGTCGTAGAACGCCGTGGTGATCCGCGCGGCGGTGATGTGCGGCGAGACGCAGACCAGCGGCGGGTCGGCGTAGGGGGCGACCGCCCACTGGGTGTGCCCGAAGTAGCTGCCGCCGGTCATCGCCACCCGCCCGTCGCACCACGGCTGCGCGCGCAGCCAGGCCACGGTGGCCAGGCCGTCGTCGTGCTCGGTGGTGAACGGCCGGAAGTGACCGCCGGAGCCGAACGTGCCGCGCGTGGACTGGACGAAGACCTGGAAGCCGCGCCGGGCCAGCGGGGCGACGAAGACGCGCTCGAACGCCGCGGTGCGGCCGTAGGGCAGCCGGACGAGCACCACCGGCAGCGGGCCCGTGGCGGCGGCGGGGCGGTGGAGGTCGCCCAGGAGCGTCACCCCGCCGGGTGCGGGCACGGGGACGTCGCGCTCGACGGTGTACGGCGTCGCCCGCAGCGGCAGCCCCAGCGCCGCGTCCGCGAGCAGTCCGCCCAGTCTGGTCAGCAGGCTCACGCCGCCACCCTCCCCCGGGAGCGGGACGACGGCGCGCGGAGCCGGCGCCTCAGCGCGTCGGCGCCGGGGTCTCCGGGGTGCACCGGCGGGAGCGGGCGCGCTCCGCGACGCCCGCGTCGCTGCAGTAGCCGGTCCGCCGGCGCTTGAGGCACACCAGCCCGAGCAGCCGGCCCGCCTCGTCCACCACCGCCAGGCGTCGGCGGCCGGTGCGCAGGAGCAGCTCGTGCACGTCGGCGAGCGGGACGGCCGGCGCGACGGTCCGGCCGGTCAGCCGCGACAGCGGCAGCGCCGGGGCCGCGCCCGGCGCGGTGTCCGGCACGTCCTCGCGCAGCAGCGTGCCGCGCAGGACGCCGTCCTCGGTGAGCAGGGCCATCACGACGTGGTCGTCGGCGAGGAGCGCCCGGACGTCGGCGACCGAGGCGCCGGCGGGCAGCGTCTTCGGCCGGCCGATCATCACGTCGGTGACGGCGCGTCCGGCCGCCCCCGGCGCGTCCACCGGGGGAAGCGGGGCGTCCGCCAGGTCCACGTCCAGCACCCGCACCTCCTCTGCCCGGGGGATCCTCTCCCCGCCCCCGCAGAGTGCCCCACCGGGCCGCGGCCAACCGTTGCCGTGCGGAAAGTGTCCGGGTGTCGTTCCATGGGCTCGGGGATCCGGAGACCGCTCGCCCGGGAGGAGGCGGTCCCGGCGGGACGAATCGGGAGGACCACGGTGTCGACGACGCAGAGCGTGCTGGGTGCGCTGGTGATCGCGGTCGTGCTGGCGGCCCTGCACCTCGCCGCGCCGCACATCCGCCGGCTGCCCCTGGTGCCCGAGCGGGCCACGGGGTCCTTCGCCGGCGGTCTGGCCGTCGCCTACGTCTTCCTGCACCTGCTGCCGGAGATCGCCGAGGGCAACGAGGCCATCGGCGAGGCGCTGTCGGCCGTGGTGGAGCCGACCCCGCTGGTCGACCTCGGCATCTTCCTCGTCGCCCTCGCCGGGTTCGCCGCCTTCTACGGCCTGCAGCGGCTGGCCGACCGGCGGGCGCCTGCCCCCGCGCGCCTCGCCGCCGTAAGGGCCGTCCCGGTCGGGGTCGGCGCCTCCGGCGGCGGAGAGCGCGCGGCGGAGGACCGGGCGCCGGAGCCCGCCGGGGTGTACTGGCTGCACCTGGGCTCGTTCATGGTCTACAACGCGCTGATCACCTACACGATGGCGCTGCGGCTGCGGACCGGCCTGGCCTTCGCCGTCCTGTTCACCATCGCGATGGGGCTGCACTTCGTCCTGACCGACCGCTCGCTCGAGGAGCACTACCCGCGGCGGTTCCCCCGCTCGGGCCGGCTGCTGCTGGCGGGAGCCCTGCTGGCCGGGTGGCTGCTCGACGCGCTCTTCGCACCCACCAGCGCGCTGCTGGTCGCCCTGCTCACGGCGCTGCTCGGCGGGTCGATCCTGCTCAACGTCTTCAAGGAGGAGCTGCCCTCCACCGGCCGCTCCAGCTACCCGTGGTTCCTCGTCGGGCTGGTCCTCTACGCGGGCCTGCTCGCCCTGATCACGGCCGTGGGGGAGTGAGCGTGCGGAGCGCCCGGTGACCGGCGTCCTCCTGCGGACCGGCGGCGCGGTGCTGGTCGTGCTCGTCCTCGCCGACGTCGTGGCGACCACCCTGACGATCGGCACCGGCGCCGGGCCCCTCACCCGGCGGGTGCTGGGACCGGCCTGGCGGGTGCTGCTGTGGCTGCACCGCACGGACAGCACCTCGGCATGGCTCAGCACGGCCGGCACCGTGCTGCTGATGAGCACGGTGCTGCTCTGGGTGGCCCTGCTGTGGGGCGGCTGGACGCTGGTCTACCTCAGCGACCCGGGCGCGGTCGTCGACGCGGCGACCGGGCGGGCGGTCGGGGCGCTCGACGTCCTCTACTACACCGGCTTCACCGTCTTCACCCTCGGCGTGGGCGACGTCGTCGCGACCACCTCCGGCTGGCGCGTCCTCACCGCGGTGGCCGGCTTCACCGGGCTGTTCCTGGTCACCCTGGCCATCACGTACCTGCTGTCGGTGGTGTCGGCCGTGGTGTCCCGCCGGACCGTCGCCGTCCAGGTCCAGGCGCTGGGCGCGACGGCGACGGCCATGGTGGTCGGGGGCTGGGCCGGCAGCGGGTTCAGCCCGGCCTTCGTCCAGCAGCTCACGGCCCTGACCGGGCAGCTCGCCGCCATCGCCGAGCAGCACCTGGCCTATCCGGTGCTGCACTACTTCCACAGCCGCCGTCCCGACAGCGCCGCCCCGGTGGCGATCGCCCGGCTGGACGATGCGCTGCTCCTGCTGCGCGCGGCGGTCGCACCGGCCGCCCGCCCGCACGCCAGCGTGACCGAGCCGGTCCACCGGGCCGTGGCGCGGTACCTCGCCGCGGCCGAGGGCACCCCCGCCGTCCCCCGCGGGACGACGGCCCCGCCGGTGCCGTCACCGCGCCCGCTCGCCGACGCCGGGATCCCGCTCGACGACCCGGACGGCTACCGGCGCGCCGCGGCGGCCGAGGCCGACCGTCGGCGGACCCTCCGCCGGCTGGTCTCCGCCGACGGCTGGTCGTGGCCCGAGGCGTGAGCGTGCCCGGCGGCGCACCCGCGGCTCCGGATGGCGGCGACCGAGGGCGCGGGCTACCGTTTCCCCAACCGTTGTCACATGACAAGGAAGAGGCGTCATGGACGTGCGTCGAACGGCGCTGGAGTGGCCGGTCCTCCGGCAGCTGCGCGGGCGGGACCGGCTGGCCCTGGGCGCGGCCGCCCAGTCGGCGCGCAGCCGGGACCTGCGGCCGCGCACCGAGTCCGCGGACCGCGTGGTCAAGAGCGTCTGCCCCTACTGCGCGGTCGGCTGCGGGCAGGACGTCTACGTGCAGGACGGCCGGATCACCCAGATCGAGGGCGACCCGGACAGCCCGGTCTCCCGCGGCCGGCTGTGCCCGAAGGGCTCGGCCAGCAAGCAGCTGGTGACCGGTCCGCAACGGGAGTACCGGGTCCGGTACCGACGTCCGCACGGGACGGCGTGGGAGGACCTCGACCTCGACACCGCCATGGACATGATCGCCGACCGGGTGATCGCCACCCGGCGCGAGACCTGGCAGGACGAGGAGGACGGCACGCGCGTCAACCGCACCATGGGGATAGCGAGCCTCGGAGGGGCGACCCTCGACAACGAGGAGAACTACCTCATGAAGAAGCTCTACACGGCCATGGGGGCGATCCAGGTCGAGAACCAGGCGCGCATATAGCACTCCTCCACGGTCCCCAGTCTGGGGACCTCGTTCGGCCGGGGCGGCGCCACGACCTTCCAGCAGGACCTGCAGAACGCCGACTGCATCGTCATCCAGGGCTCGAACATGGCCGAGGCGCACCCGGTCGGGTTCCAGTGGGTGATGGAGGCCAAGGCCCGGGGCGCGACGATCGTGCACGTCGACCCGCGGTTCACCCGGACCAGCGCGGTCGCCGATCTGCACGTGCCGCTGCGCGCGGGCAGCGACATCGCCTTCCTCGGCGGGCTCGTCCGGTACGTCCTGGAGCACGACGCGTACTTCCGCGAGTACGTCGTGGCCTACACCAACGCCGCCGACCTGGTCAGCGAGGACTTCCGGGACACCGAGGACCTCGACGGGCTGTTCTCCGGCTACGACCCCGACAAGCGCTCCTACGACCCGTCCAGCTGGCAGTACGCCGGTGGCCCCACCGCGGCCGCGGCCGGGCACCGGGACACCCAGTACGAGCAGCGCACCCAGGACGCGCCGACCCAGGGGGAGAAGGAGGCCGCCGGCGGGCAGAGCCACGGCAGCGGCGGCCCGAAGGCCGACCCGACGCCGGAGCGCGACGAGACGCTGCAGCACCCCCGCTGCGTCTTCCAGGTGCTCAGGCGGCACTTCGCGCGGTACACCCCCGAGCTGGTCGAGCAGGTCTGCGGGGTGCCGCGGGAGGCCTTCCTTGAGGTGGCCCGCGCGGTGACGGAGAACTCCGGCCGGGAGCGGACGACGGCGTTCGTCTACGCGGTCGGGTGGACCCACCACACCGTCGGCGTCCAGTACATCCGGACGGCGGCCATCCTCCAGGCGCTGCTGGGCAACATCGGCCGCCCCGGCGGCGGCATCATGGCGCTGCGCGGGCACGCCAGCATCCAGGGCTCCACCGACATCCCGACGCTGTTCAACATCCTCCCGGGCTACGTCCCGATGCCGCACGCCCACCAGCACCAGACCCTGCAGGAGTTCGTCGCCGCCGACGCGGGGACCAAGGGCTACTGGGGGAACATGGGCGCCTACACGGTCAGCCTGCTCAAGGCCTGGTGGGGCGACGCGGCCACCGCCGAGAACGACTTCTGCTTCGACCACCTGCCCCGGCTGACCGGCGACCACGGCACCTACAACACCGTGATGCGCCAGATCGACGTCGGCGGCGGCGGCTACCTCGTCGTCGGCGAGAACCCCGCGGTGGGCTCGGCCAACGCGAAGCTGCAACGCCTGGGCATGGCCAACCTCGACTGGCTCGTCGTCCGCGACCTCACCATGATCGAGAGCGCCACCTGGTGGCTCGACGGCCCGGAGATCGAGACCGGCGAGCTGAGGACCGAGGACATCGGCACCGAGGTGTTCTTCCTGCCCGCGGCCGCGCACACGGAGAAGAACGGCAGCTTCACCAACACCCAGCGGATGCTGCAGTGGCACCACCAGGCGATCGAGCCGGCCGGCGACGCCCGCAGCGAGCTGTGGTTCTACTTCCACCTGGGCCGGATCGTCCGGGAGAAGCTGGCCGGGTCCACCGACCCGCGGGACCGGCCGCTGCTGGACCTGACCTGGGACTACCCGACCGAGGGGCCGCTCGCCGAGCCCAGCGCCGAGGCGGTGCTCCGCGAGATCAACGGGTGGGACGCCGAGGGCTCCCCGCTGCCGTCCTACACCGAGCTGGCGGACGACGGCTCCACCGCCTGCGGCTGCTGGATCTACTGCGGCGTCTACGCCGACGGGGTCAACCAGGCCGCCCGCCGCAAGCCCGGCCGGGAGCAGAGCTGGGTGGCCCCCGAGTGGGGCTGGGCCTGGCCGGCCAACCGCCGCATCCTCTACAACCGCGCCTCGGCCGACCCCGACGGCAAGCCGTGGAGCGAGCGGAAGAAGTACGTCTGGTGGGACGAGGACCAGGGAGAGTGGGTCGGCCACGACGTCCCGGACTTCCAGCCCACCAAGCGCCCGGACTTCCGGCCGGAGGAGGGTGCCCGGGCCGAGGACGCCCTGGCCGGCGACGACCCGTTCATCATGCAGAGCGACGGCAAGGCCTGGCTGTTCGCCCCGGCGGGCCTGACCGACGGTCCGCTGCCGGCGCACTACGAGCCGGAGGAGTCGCCGTTCCCCAACGCCGTCTACCCGGTGCAGCACAACCCGGCGCGGCAGACGTACTCGCGCAGGGCCAACCGGTACCACCCCGCCGGGGACGAGCCGGGGGCCGAGGTCTTCCCGTACGTCTTCACCACCTACCGGCTCACCGAGCACCACACCGCCGGCGGGATGAGCCGGTTCCTCCCCTACCTGTCGGAGCTGCAGCCGGAGTTCTTTTGCGAGGTCAGCCCCGAGCTGGCCGTCGAGCGCGGCCTGGAGCACCTCGGCTGGGCCACGATCGTCACCGCCCGGACGGCGATCGAGGCGCGGGTCATGGTCACCGACCGGATGACCCCGCTGACCGTGCAGGGCCGCACCGTGCACCAGGTCGGGCTGCCCTACCACTGGGGACCCAACGGGCTGACCACCGGCGACGCGGCCAACGAGCTGGTGTCGGTGGCGCTGGACCCGAACGTGCACATCCAGGAGACCAAGGCCGCGACCTGCGACATCCGGCCGGGCCGGCGACCGCGGGGACCCGCGCTGCTCGAGTACGTCGCCGGCTACCGGCAGCAGGCCGGCATCACCGAGGACACCGGGACGGAGGCGCCCGCACGATGACCACGACGTCCCGGCCGGCCGAGGAGACCCTCGGTCACGCCGACCCGCAGCCGCGCAAGGGCTTCTTCACCGACACCAGCATCTGCATCGGCTGCAAGGCCTGCGAGGTCGCCTGCAAGGAGTGGAACGCCGTCCCCGAGGACGGGCTGTCGCTCACCGGCATGTCCTACGACAACAGCCAGGGGCTGGGCGCCTCGACCTGGCGGCACGTCGCCTTCGTCGAGCAGCGCCGGCCGCTCGGCACGCAGGAGTCCCACCTGCGGCACGCCGCGCCCGTGGACCTGGGCATGCCCTCGCCGACCCTGCCGGGGCGCGACGGCGACCCCGCGGCGGCGACGCCGTTCCGCTGGCTGATGGAGTCCGACGTCTGCAAGCACTGCACGCACGCCGCCTGCCTCGACGTCTGTCCCACCGGCGCGCTGTTCCGCACCGAGTTCGGCACGGTCGTGGTGCAGGACGACGTCTGCAACGGCTGCGGCTACTGCGTGCCGGCCTGCCCCTACGGCGTCATCGACCGCCGCGAGGGGCCGCCGGGTGATCCCGCCGTCGGGCTGGCCCAGAAGTGCACCCTCTGCTACGACCGGCTCTCCGGCGGCCTGGAGCCGGCCTGCGCCAAGGCCTGCCCCACCGACTCCATCCAGTTCGGCGACCTCGACGAGCTGCGGCAGCGCGCCGCGGCCCGGGTCGACGCGCTGCACGCGGCCGGGGTCCCCGAGGCCCGGCTCTACGGCGCCGACCCCGACGACGGCGTCGGCGGCACCGGCGCCTTCTTCCTGCTGCTCGACGAGCCGGAGGTGTACGGCCTGCCGCCGGACCCGGTGGTGACCACCCGCGACCTGCCGGACATGTGGCGGCGCGCGGCGGTGGCGGCCGGCGCGCTGCTGGCCGGTGCGGTGGCGGCCTTCGCCGGGCGGGCCCGGTGAGCGCCCCGACCGCGCGCCGCCGGCGCGGCCGCGGCGAGCAGCTCGTGGTGCCGGAGGCCGAGTTCACCTCCTACTACGGCCGGCCGGTGGTCAAGGCCGCCCCGTGGAGCGCGGACATCCCCGGCTACCTCTTCCTCGGCGGCCTGGCCGGCGGCTCCTCGCTGCTGGCGGCCGGCGCCGACCTCACCGACCGCCCGGCGCTGCGCCGGTCGGGCCGGCTGACCGCCCTGGCCGCGCTGCTGGGCAGCTTCGGGCTGCTGGTGCACGACCTGGGCCGGCCGTCGCGCTTCCACCACATGCTGCGGGTGGCCAAGCCGACCTCACCGATGAGCGTGGGCACCTGGATCCTCACCGCCTACGGCCCGGTCGCCGGGCTGGCCGCTCTGAGCGAGGGCCGGGACCTGCTGCCCGCCCGGCTGCGCCGGGGTCGCCTCGACCGTGCCCTCCCGGCGACCGGGCGGGGCGCCGGGCTGGCGGCCGCGGCGGTGGCGCCGGCCCTGGCCGCCTACACCGCCGTCCTGCTCAGCGACACCGCCACGCCGGCCTGGCACGAGGCCCGGGGCGAGCTGCCGGTCGTCTTCGTGGGCAGCGCCGCGGCCGCGGCCGGCGGCGCGGGCCTGGCCCTGGCACCGCCGGACCAGGCCGGCCCGGCCCGCCGGATGGCGGTCGGCGGTGCCGTGACCGATCTGGTCGCCAGCCACGTCATGGAGTCCCGGATGGGGCTGCCCGCGGCGACCCTGCGGCAGGGCGCGGCCGGCCGCTGGCTGCGTGCGGCCGAGGGGCTCACCGCCGCCGGTGCCGTGCTGGCCGGGGTGGGCCGGCGCAGCCGGGTCGCCTCGGCGGTCGGCGGGGCGGCGTTGGTCGCCGGGTCGGTGTGCACCCGCTTCGGCCTGTTCGCCGCCGGCCAGCAGTCCGCAGCCGACCCCCGCTACACCGTCGTCCCCCAGCGGGAGCGGCTCGACCGGGCCTCCCAGGGCTGACCGGGGTCGGCGTGCCGGACTACTTCCCGTGGTGGCTGGTGGTCAGCCACTGGCTCAACGTCTTCTTCCTGCTCCTCATGGCCCGCTCGGGCGTCGAGGTGCTCTCGGCCTTCCCGAAGCTGTACTGGTCCGACGACTGCCCGCCCGGCCGGGAGTGGGCGCGGTTCTCGACGAAGACCTTCGGGGCCGACTCCCGGCGGCTGTGGTCCTCGCAGGACGAGGAGGAGTCCTGGTCGCCGGCCGTGGCGCTGCCCGGCCGCAAGAACCTCGGGCTGGGCCGGCACTGGCACTTCCTCGGCGTCCCGTTCTGGGTGCTCACCGGCGTGGTCTACGTGGCCCTGGTGTTCACCTCCGGGCACTGGCGCTACCTGGTGCCCACCGACTGGGGGATCGTGCCCGACAGCATCCGCGCGGTGGGCACCTACCTGCACTTCCGGCTGCCCGGACCGATCCCCGGCGAGCCGTACGAGCCGGCCCAGAAGCTCACCTACTTCCTGCTGGTGTTCGTGCTCGCGCCGTTCCAGATCGCCACCGGCCTGGCGATGTCGCCGTCGGTGCTCGCCCGCTGGCCCCGGTACGGGCGGCTGTTCGGCGGCAAGCAGGGCGCGCGCAGCCTGCACTTCCTGGGCCTGGTGGCCTTCGCCGGCTTCACCCTGCTGCACACCGCGCTCGTGGTCGTCCACGGCCTGCCGGAGGAGTTGGCGGCCATCGTCCTCGGCGACGAGCAGGGCGACCGGGCGCTGGCCCTCGTCCTCGGACTGGGCATCGTGCTGGTCATCGTCCTCGTGCACGTCGGCATCACGCTGTTCTCCCTGCGCTACCGCCGCCGCACCCAGCGCTGGCTGGGCTTCGTCGTCGAACCCTTCGAGCGGGCGCTGACCCGGGGCGCGCGGTCGCGGCAGCGGCGTCGCCGGAGCACCGTCTCGCCGTTCTTCCGCGTCAACGGCTACCCACCGCCGGACGCGGACTACGACGCCGCCGCGGCCGCCGGCTTCCCCGACTACCGGCTGGCCGTCGGCGGTCTCGTCGACCGCCCGGTCGAGCTGTCGCTGGCCGACCTGCGTGCGCTGGGGCAGCGGCGGCAGGTCACCGAGCACAACTGCATCCAGGGCTGGACGGCGACCGCCGAGTGGGCGGGCGTGCCGCTGGCCCGGGTGCTCGAGCTGGTCGGTCCGCGGCCGGACGCGCGGTACGTCGTCTGCTACGCCATGGACGACAAGGGCCTCACCGAGGGGGAGGGCCGATCGGGGTACTTCTACGAGAGCATCCCGGTCGACCTGGCCCACGACGAGCAGACGATCCTGGCGCTGGAGATGAACGGCGCGCCGCTGCCGGTGGAGCACGGGGCGCCCGTCCGGCTGCGGGTGGAGACCCAGCTCGGCTACAAGATGGTCAAGTGGATCCGGGCGATCGAGCTGGTCGCCGACCCGGCCTGCATCGGCCGGGGTCAGGGCGGCTGGCGCGAGGACCAGCTGTTCTACGCCCGCGAGGCCGGCATCTGACCGCCGGGCAGCGGTCAGCCCAGCAGCCGGTAGAGGCCCTCGAGCGCCGCGGGGTCGCGGCTGAGCAGGTCCCACACGAAGGCCAGCACCGCGCCGGGGGCCGCCGCGATCGCCGGTCCCCGCCAGATCTGCCGCTGGGCGCCGTGCACCAGGACGGCGTCCCAGCACGGCGGTGGGGGCTCCTCGGGAGGCCAGCCGAGCAGTTCCACGGTCGCCCCCCGGTCGCAGCGGTGGACCTGCAGGCGGACGTCGGGCTCACCGCCGGGTCGGTCGGTGACCACGCGGGCGCGCAGGCCGCGGGAGCGCAGGAGACCCAGGAGCGTGGACAGGGGGGCGCCGGGGGTGGCGGACCGGGCTGGGGCGAGCGTCATGGAGTCCTCCGGGCAGGCGCGCGTACCGGGCTGCCCGCTCAGCCTCACCGTCCAGGGTAGGCCCGGGGCGACCCCGCGTCACCAGGTCCGGAGCCGGGCGGGGAGGAGGGCCGCGGCGGCGTCCACGGCGCCCGGAGGTCGTCGGCGTCGGGGTCGTGCTCCTCCAGGAGGTCCACGGCGACGTCCCGCAGCTTGCGGTCGGAGTGCTGCGACTGGCGGCGCAGCAGGTCGAACGCCGCCTCGCTGCCCAGCTGGTGCCGGCCCATCAGCAGTCCCTTGGCCCGCTCGATCAGGCTGCGGCTGGTGAGCGTGGCGTGCAGGTGCTCGACCAGGTCACGGCTCTGCCGGTAGCGGTCGGCGTTGTCGAGGGCGACGCCGCCCTGGGCCGCGAAGAACAGGGCGACGTCGAACGTCGTGTGCGTGAAGACCGCGGGCTGCCCGCCGTAGAGGGCCAGGGCGGTCGCGCCGTCCCCGTCCGACAACAGGGGCAGGGTCAGGCAGCTGGTGAACCCGCAGGCCCGAGCGGCCCGGGCGAACTCCGGCCACCGCTGCTCCTCGCGGAGGTCGTCGGAACGGCGTGGCTCACCGAAGGTGAGCGTCTCCCGCGCCGGTCCGCGGCCGTCCTCGGCGAACTGGACCCGGTGGCAGCCCCGGACCAGGTCGTCGGTGACCGCGGCCTCCGCCGCGCCACAGGGGGAGAGCACGGTCAAACCGGCCCCGGTGCACCCGGGCACCAGCGACCGGGCGTGCTCGACGATGCGCTGCAGCACGCGGGCGGGGTCCGCGTCCCCGTCGGTCAGCCGGGCGACCTCGGCCAGTTCCACGTACGGGACGACGGACACCCCTGCATCGTCGTACGGGAGGAGCGCGGCCGCCCCCCGGGTCACCGGCGGGTGAGCCGGCGGAGGAGCAGCAGCCCGAGCAGGACCAGCAGGGCTCGTCGCGCGCGGGGGCGCGACGGGCGGTCCCGGTCGCGCAACCGCGTCAGGCCGGCCGCCACCCGGTCCCGGTCGGCGGCGACGGCGAGGGTGAGGCCCTCGACGTCCCCCCGGGCCCGGGCGGTCTGCGCCGCCGTCCGCTCCAGCAGGGCGGCCACCGGGACGCCGCCGACGCTGGTGCGCCCCCGGGTGTGGCGGAGCACCTCGGCCGTGCCGGCGCCCGGTCCGCGGCCGCCGGGCACCGCCGCGCGGGCCCGGGCGACCGCCTGCCGCGCCGCGTCGCCGTCGTCCCGTGACGTCACGCCCGCGCCCTCCACCAGCCGAGCAGGCCCGCGGTCGCCGCCGCGGTCGCGGCCAGGGTGCCGTGGTGCCGGGACATCCACAGCTGCGGATCCCGGCGGTGCGCGCGCCGGTCGAACTCCCCGTGGGCGCCGAAGTCGTGCCCGTCCGTTCCGTCGGCCGGCTCGAACAGGTTGGCCGGGGCCGACGGGTCGTGCGGGCGGTCGGTCTGCTGGGAGTCGAACCCCGTGCGGGCCAGGTACCGGTCGAGCAGGCCCGGCGCGATCGCGTTGGCCGCGAGCGTGGCCGCCGTGCTCGAGCCCACCCAGTACTCCCGCCGCCGGGGGTGGTCGGCGGCGTGCAGCACCATGCGGGCCACGGTCTCGGGCTGGTAGATCGGCGGCACCGGTTGCGGGTGGCGCGGCAGCCGGGAGAGCACCCAGGAGAACTGCGGCGTGTTGACCGCCGGCATCTGCACCATCGTCACCCGCACGCCGCTCCGCTCGTGCAGCAGCTCGCAGCGCAGCGCCTCGTGGAACCCCTGGATGGCGTGCTTGGCGCCGCAGTAGGCGGTCTGCAGGGGGATGCCGCGGTAGGCCAGCGCCGATCCCACGTGCACGATCGTGCCCCGGTCACGGGCCTTCATCCGGGGCAGCACGGCCTGGGTCGCGTACACGTACCCCAGGTAGGTCACCTCGGTGGCCCGCCGGTACTCCGCGGGCGAGATCTGGTCGAACGGCGCGAAGACCGACGTGAAGGCGACGTTGACCCACACGTCGATCGGGCCGACGTCGCGCTCCACCCGGTCCACGGCGCCGGCGAGCGCCTCGGGGTCGGCGACGTCGAGCGGCAGCTGCACCGCGCGGCCCCCGGCCTTCTCCACCTCCTCCGCCGCGCCGGCCAGCCCCGCGGTGCCGCGCGCGACGAGCCCGACGGTGGCGCCACGGCCGCCGAAGGCGGCGGCGACGGCCCGGCCGATCCCCGCACTGGCCCCGGTGACGACGACGGTCTGCGGTCCCATGCTCAGTTCCCTTCGTCGGAGAGGATGACCAGCCGCCCCCGGTGTGCCCGCAGGCGCCGGGCCAGGGAGTGCAGCTCGGCCAGGGCGTCGTCGTCGGCCACCGGCACCGCGTGCAGGTCGACGGTGATGAGCGCGTGCCCCGACCGTCGCAGCGACTCCACGGCGTCGCCGACCAGCTCGGCCGCGTGCCCGGTGAGCCGCCCGGCGACGCGGATGCTGCCGCTGCGCCAGTCGACGTCCTCGCGGAAGCCGGTGCCGCAGGGGCGGTCCCCCCGGCCCACGGTGCTCATGCGGTGCGCCATCGGCCGGCCTCCGCACGGAGCGTCATCCCGTGCCCCGGCCCCGTGCCCACCCGCAGGGCGCCGTCGGTGACCTCCGGGACCCCGTCGACCAGCAGCGGCTCGAGCCGGGCGTGGTCGGCGAACCACTCGACGTGCCGCAGGCGCGGCCAGGCCGCGGCGACCGGGGCGTGCAGGGACGGCGCGCAGTGGGCCGAGACCTCCAGGCCGGCCGCCTCGGCCAGGGCGGCGCAGCGCAGCCAGCCGGTGTAGCCGCCGCACCGGGTCGCGTCGAGCTGCAGGCAGTCCACGACCGGGGTCAGCCGGGCGGCCTCCCGCACGTCGGCGACGTACTCGCCGGCCGCGACGTCGCAGCGGAGCACCCCGCGCAGCAGCCCGAGGGAGGCGGTGTCGTCGCTGCTGACCGGCTCCTCGAACCACACGACACCCAGCTCGTCGAGGTCGGCGCCGACCCGGCGGGCCTGGCCGGGGGAGTAGCCGCCGTTGGCGTCGACCATCAGCGCGACGCCGTCCCCGGCGAGTTCCCGGAGCCGCCGCACGCGATCGAGGTCCCGGTCGACCCGCGTCCCCCACGACTCGCCGATCTTGATCTTCATCGCGGTGCACCCGGCCGCCCGCCACCCGGCGACCTGCTCGGCCAGCTGCGCGTCGTCGAACGTGGTGAAGCCGCCCGAGCCGTAGACCGGCACCCGGTCGCGGACCCGGCCGAACAGGTCGGCCAGGCCGACCCCGAGCAGCCGCGCCTTGAGGTCCCACAGGGCGATGTCGGCGGCGCTCTGCGCCTGCGCGTACAGCCCCCGGGTGCCCAGGTTGCGGCCGGCCCGGTGCACCGCCTCGGCCGCGCCGGGCACGTCGAGGGCGTCCCGGCCCCGCAGCACCTCGCCGAGCGGGTCGTCGAGGAGCGTCGCCGCCGCGGCGCTGCTGTAGGTCCAGCCCAGCCCGGTGCACCCGCCGGCGTCCAGCTCGACGGTGACCGCCGTGGTCGCGTCCCAGGACAGCGTCCCGTCGGCCTCGGGCGTGGGTGTGGGGAAGCGGTACACCGCGGTGCGGACGGCGGTGACCGGCGCGCTCACGTCGCCACCTCGTGGGCCAGCCCGGCGCGGGCTCCGGCGGCCAACCGGTCGGCCGCACGCGCGGCCAGCGCCATGATCGTCAGCGCCGGGTTGGCCGCCCCCTGCGTGGGCAGCACGCTGCCGTCGACGACGTGCAGGCCGGCCACGCCGAACACCCGGTGGTCGGCGTCGACGACGCCGTCCTCGGGCCGGGCGGCCATGCGCGCCCCGCCGACGAGGTGGGCGTAGCGGTCGATGGTCATCACCTCGGTCGCGCCGGCGGCCCGCAGGATCGTCTCCATCGACCGCTGCGCGGCCGCCATCAGCTGCCGGTCGTTGTCGCACTGGCTGTAGGAGAAGTGCGCCACCGGCAGGCCGTGCCGGTCGGTCTCGTCGGCGAGGGTGACGCGGTTGCCCGGCTGGGGGAGGAACTCGCACAGCGCGCCCAGGGTCGCCCAGTGCACGTAGTCGCGCAGGTACTCCCGCAGCGGCGCCCCCCAGTGGCCCTGCGCCACGACGTGCTCGGCCCAGGTGATCGGCAGCGGGCTCACGGTCTGGATGGACCAGCCGCGGCGGTAGGGCCGGGTCGGGTCGGTCTCGTAGAACTGCTCGCTGCTGACTTCCGGTGGCGGTGCCTTGTACATCCGCACCTCCTCGTCCAGGCGGCCGGCGGTCTGGGGGGCGCCCTGCACCATGAGGTAGCGGCCGACCTGGTCGTGCTCGTTGCCCAGTCCCTCCGGAAAGCGTGGCGTGGCCGACAGCAGCAGCAGCCGCGGCGTCTCGATGCTGTAGCCGCACACCGCCACCGCCCGGGCCTGCTGGCGGAGCTCGCGGCCGTGCGAGAAGTACGTGACGCCGGTGACCCGGCCGGCGCGGTCGTCCACCAGCACCCGGCTGACGTGGCAGTCCGGCCGGATCTCCGCGCCGTGCGCGAGGGCGTCGGGCACGTGCGTGATCAGCGG
>DASQXT010000281.1:0-4470 GCA_035639575.1 Geodermatophilus sp. | reverse complement strand
CCCGGGAAGGCGGCCGAGGCGGCGGCGACCGCGGCGTCGACCTCCTCGGTCGTGGCGAGCGGGACCTCGCCGATGACCTCGCCGGTCGCCGAGTCGGTCACGTCTCCGGTGCGGCCGCTGGCGCCCTCGCGCCGTGCGCCGTCGATCCAGTGCGGGATGGAGGTGGGCATGGTGCCTCTCTCAGGGGTCGGTCCGCCGTCAGGGAGCGGTGTCGTCGGGGAGCGGGGTCTGCGGGAAGTTCGGCCGGGACGTGCCGGCCTCGGCCCGGGAGGCGGGTCCGGATGCGTCGGCGTCGGGGAGCGTCCCGGCGGGGAAGTGCTTGCCGACCAGCCGGCGGATGGCGTCGAGCATACGGATGCCGGACTCGCGGGCCTGGTCGTCCCAGCCGAAGACGCAGGTGGTGAGGACGCCGTCGAAGCCGATCCCGGCCAGGGCGGCGAAGGCCTCGTCGAAGTCGACGTCGCCGCGGCCGATCTCCATGTGCTGGTGGACACGGGTGGTGTTGCCCGGCGGGTTGGTGATGTAGCGCAGCCCGTCGGAGGCCCGGTGGTCCATCGAGTCGGCGACGTGCACGTGGGTGAGCAGCGCGCCGGCGTCGGCGATGATCCCCGGGGCGTCGTCGCCCTGGTGGAAGGTGTGCGGCAGGCAGTAGAGGAAGGACACGCACGGCGAGTCGATGCCGCGGATCATGTCCAGTGCCGGCAGGCCGAGCTCGATGAAGTCGTCCGGGTGCGGCTCCAGCGCCAGCTTGACGCCCTCCCGCTCGAAGACCGGCAGCAGCTCCTCCATCGACCGCCAGAACATCGCCTCGGCGAGCTCCGGTGCCTCCGGCCGGCCGTTGAACTCCGAGTTCATCGTGTCCACGCCGAGTTCGACGCAGATCTCGATGGCCCGCTTCCAGTAGCGGACGGCGGCCTGCCGCTCCACCTCGCCCGGGCCCGACCAGCGCATGACCGGCAGCAGCGAGGTGACGCCCACGCCGGCGTCGGCCAGCCGGGACCTGAACGCCCGGACGGTGACGGTGTCCACCCGCGGGTGCTTGAAGAACGGGATGAAGTCCTCGCGGGGCGAGAGCTCGATCCACTCGTAGCCCATGCCGGCCACCACGTCGGGCAGCTCGAGCAGCGGGACGGTGCGCAGCATCTGCGGGTCCAGGGCGATCCTCACGACTGCGTGCCCCCTCGCGACTCCAGCCGGACCTCGGTGCGCTGCCCGGAGCGCAGTGCCTCCACGCCGGCGGCGCACACGGCCTGGGCGGCGTACCCGTCCCAGGCGCCCGGCCCGTCGACCTCGCCGCGGCGGGCGGCGTCCACCCAGCGCTGCAGCTCGATGTCGTAGGCCCGGCCGAAGCGCTGCCGGAAGTCCGGGGCGATGCCGGTCGACCGGGCTGCCGCCTGACCGCCCGACGTGCGCACCAGCCCGGCGTCCAGGCCGATCATCGCGCTGCCGTCCTCGCCGACCACCTCGGTGCGCACCTCGTAGCCCACGCCGGTGCTGACGAAGCACTCGACGTCGACCATGCGGCCGCCGGTGGTCTCGAAGAGCACCAGCAGCGGGTCGGACTGGCCGGCCACCGCGTGCCGGGTCGCCCGCGGCCGCAGCACGGTGACCGCCGCGATCTCCTCGTCCAGCAGGAACCGGGCGACGTCGACCTCGTGCACCACCGAGTCGTTGACCATCATCTCGCTGGTGAAGTGCGGCGGGACGGCGGCGTTGCGGTGCGCGCAGTGCACGACCAGCGGCTCGCCGAGCCCGCCCGCGTCGATCAGCGCCTTGAGCTCGGCGTACTCCGGGTCGAAGCGGCGCATGAAGCCGACCTGGACCAGCCGGCGGCCGGTGCGGGCGGTGTACTCGTCCTCGGCCCGCACCAGGGCCAGCGAGCTGGCCGCCTCCATGGTCAGCGGCTTCTCGCACAGCACCGGCTTGCCGCGCTCGATGCAGGCGAGCACCTGCTCCTCGTGGAACTGCCCCGGCGTGGCGATCAGCACGGCGTCGACGTCGTCGTCCGCGATCGCGGCCAGCGGGTCGCCGATCACCCGGCAGCCGGGCACGGTGGCGGCCACCTGCTCGGCCTTCTCGGTGAACGCGTCGCTGACCGCGACGACCTGGGCGCCGGAGATGCGGCTGTAGAGGCGGGCGACGTGGTCGGCGCCCATCATCCCGACGCCCAGCACGGCGACCCGCAGGTCGCGGGCGGGGACGTCGGCGAGGTCCGGGAGCGCCCCGGCGCGGGTCTCGGCGGTGGTCACGCCCGGTCCTCCTGGGGGGTGGCGGTCTTCGGGGCACCGATCTGCAGCGACGGGAAACCGCAGCTGCCGATGTAGCGGTGGGTGCGCTGGGCGATGGGGAAGGGCACGTCCGGCGGGCAGGGGTACAGGTCGTGCTCGACGATCGCGAAGACGTCGAGCCCGTGCGCCTCGATCGCCTCGAACAGCGGCGGGTAGGCCGGGACGCCGTTCGGCGGCTCGGTCATCGCGCCCATCGGCACCGCGGCCGCCCAGGTGATGTCCTCGGCCAGGACGCGGTCGATGACGGCGGGGTCGACCTGCTTGAGGTGCAGGTAGCCGATCCGCTCCGGGTACTTGTCGATCAGCTCGAGGTTGTCGCCGCGGTAGTAGCTGACGTGTCCGGTGTCCAGGCACAGCGGCACGTACTGCGGGTCGGTGTCGGCCAGGAACCGCTCGATGTCGCGCTGCCAGCCCACGTGCGTCTCCGCGTGCGGGTGGAAGGCGATCGACAGGCCGTACTCCTCCTGCACCGCCCGGCCCAGCCGGGTGACGCCGGTCGTCTTCGCCTCCCACTGCTCGGGGGTGAGGTCGCGGGACTCGACGTCGGCGCCGGTCTTCTGGTCGCGGAAGGTGTCGGGGATGACGACCACGTGGGTGCCGCCCATGGCCTGGGTCAGCGCGGCGACGTCCTTGACCTGGCTCCACACCGCGTCCCAGGAGTCGGGGCGGTGCAGGTGCTCGAACACGGTGCCGGCGGACACCTGCAGGCCTCGGGCGGCCAGCTCGTCGGACAGCTGCGCCGGGTCGGTGGGCAGGTAGCCGTAGGGGCCCAGCTCGATCCACTCGTAGCCGCAGGCGCTGACCTCGTCGAGGAATCGCTGCCAGGGCACCTGGGCCGGGTCGTCGGGGAACCAGACGCCCCAGGAGTCGGGCGCCGACCCGATCCTGATCCGGCTGCGGCTGGACTCCCGGCTGGTCTGGTCGGCAGCCGCGGCGTTCTGCACGGTCATCTCTTCTCTCTTCCGGAGGAGGGGCGGGCGGATCAGGACGGGGAGGTGCCGCGCTCGGACGGCGTGAGGTAGGCGGGCCGCTGGACGGCCTTCCAGCGGTCGTAGACCGCGCGGGCGTCCTGGGTGCTCTGCAGGGTCGAGACCTCGCTGACCGGCACGTCCCACCACGACTCGCTGGAGGGGGCGTCGACCAGCGGGTCGGTCTCGACGTGCACGACCGTCGTCCGGTCGCTGGCCTTGGCCTTGCGCAGCGCGGCCTCGAAGCTCGGGCCGTCCTGGGCGACCAGGACGTCGACGCCGAGGCTGGCGGCGTTGGCGGCGAGGTCGACCGGCAGCACGTCGCCGTCGAGCCGGCCGGACGCCGAGCGGTACCGGTAGCGGGTGCCGAAGCGCTGGGACCCCAGCTGCTCGGACAGCGCGCCGATCGAGGCGAAGCCGTGGTTCTGCACCAGGACGACGACGATCTTGACGCCCTCCTGGACGGCGGTGACCAGCTCGGTCGGCATCATCAGGTAGGAGCCGTCGCCGATCATCACGAAGACGTCGCGGTCGGGGCTGGCCATCCGGATGCCGATGCCACCGGGGATCTCGTAGCCCATGCACGAGAAGCCGTACTCGACGTGGTAGCCCTTGCGGTCGCGGACCCGCCACATCTTGTGCAGGTCGCCGGGCATGGAGCCCGCGGCGCAGACGACGACGTCCCGCGGCGCGGAGACCTCGTTGACCATGCCGATGACCTCGTTCTGGGTCAGCCGGCCGCCCTCGCCGGCGCTCGGGGTCTCCGGGTGGTAGGCCGCCTCGACGGTGGCCTCCCACGCGGCGGCCAGCTCCGCGGTGCGGCTGCGGTACGCATCGTCGACCGACCAGCCGGCCAGTGCGTCGCTGAGCGCGGTGAGCGTCTCCCGGGCGTCGGCCTGGATGCCGACGCCGGCGTGCTTGACGGCGTCCAGCGAGCCGATGTTGACGTTGACGAACCGCACCCCGGGGTCGTTGAAGGCGGTGTGCGAGGCGGTGGTGAAGTCCTGGTAGCGGGTGCCGATCCCGATGACGACGTCGGCCTCGCGGGCCAGGGCGTTGGCCGCCGTCGTCCCGGTGGAGCCGATGGCCCCCACCGACTGCGGGTGGTCGTAGGGCAGCGCGCCCTTGCCGGCCTGGGTCTGCCCGACCGGGATGCCGGTGGCCGAGACGAAGGCGTCCAGCGCCGAGGAAGCCTGGGAGTAGATGACCCCGCC
>DASQXT010000280.1:0-2180 GCA_035639575.1 Geodermatophilus sp. | reverse complement strand
CGTTCCCCCCACGACCGCTGGTCGTCGCACGTCCGCGTGCGATCGAAGGTCCCGGACTCCGGGCGGCCCGCGCAGGAGGACGGTTCGATCGGCGCGGCGCCGTGTGCCCGCGTTCTTCGCCCCGTGCGCCTGCGCCGGGGCGTTCCTCGTCTCCGGGCCCGGTTGATCGCCCGCCGTCGTGCACCGGCCGGTGGTCGGCCCGACAGACGAGAGGAGGCCCATGCCCACGCAGGCGAAGGCCGCGGTGATCGACGAGATCACCGAGCGGTTCCAGTCGTCCAGCGCGGCGGTGCTCACCGAGTACCGCGGGCTGACCGTGGCCCAGCTGACCCAGCTGCGCCGTTCCCTCGGTGAGGGCAGCAGCTACGCCGTCGTCAAGAACACCCTGACGAAGCGGGCCGCGGAGCAGGTCGGCCACGCCGACCTGGCGCCGCTGCTCAGCGGCCCGACCGCGATCGCCTTCATCGAGGGCGACCCGGTCAACGCGGCCAAGGCCATCCGTGACTTCGCGCGCGCCAACCCGCTGCTCGTCGTCAAGGGCGGCGTGGTCGAGGGCCGCACGGTCGGCGCCGCCGAGGTCACCGCCCTGGCCGACGTCGAGCCGCGCGAGGTCCTGCTGGCCAAGCTGGCCGGCGCGATGATGGGCAACCTCAGCAAGGCCGCGGGTCTGTTCCAGGCCCCGCTGTCGCAGGTCGCCCGGCTGGCCGCCGCGCTGCAGGAGAAGAAGCCCGCCGAGGGCGCCGACTCCGCCGCCGACACCGCTGCTGACACCACCACCGACACCGCTGACGCCGCGGACGCTGCGGCCAGCACCGACTGACCCCAGAAGGAGAGATCATGGCCAAGCTGTCCACCGCGGAGCTGCTCGA
Organism: Geodermatophilus sp.; assembly: GCA_035639575.1. Classification (GTDB taxonomy): domain Bacteria; phylum Actinomycetota; class Actinomycetes; order Mycobacteriales; family Geodermatophilaceae; genus Geodermatophilus. Next base: position 1,311 of record DASQXT010000280.1, on the reverse strand, counting down.
CGCGTTCAAGGAGATGACGCTGCTCGAGCTGTCCGAGTTCGTGAAGCAGTTCGAGGAGACCTTCGAGGTCACCGCCGCTGCTCCGGTCGCCGTCGCGGCCGCCCCGGCCGCCGGTGCCGGCGACGGTGGCGCCCCCGCCGCCGAGGAGCAGGACGAGTTCGACGTCATCCTCGAGAGCGCCGGCGACAAGAAGATCCAGGTCATCAAGGAGGTGCGCGGCCTGACCTCGCTCGGCCTCAAGGAGGCCAAGGACCTGGTCGACGGTGCGCCGAAGCCGATCCTGGAGAAGGTCGACAAGGACGCCGCCGACAAGGCCCGGGCCGCCCTCGAGGGCGCCGGCGCCACCGTCACCGTCAAGTGACCCGGCACCCGGCGCTCGCCGGGTGATGCACGACCCCGCACGACCCGCAGGGGCCGTCCTCCACCCGGAGGGCGGCCCCTGCGTCGTCCGTGCGTCGGACCCGCAGCTGCGGTGCGCAGGACGGCGGGGCCGCAGCCCCGGAACCGGGCTGGACGGGTCTTTCCCGGCATCCTCCCGGGCGTGGCGGCCCCACGAGCGCCCCGGGACTGGCATCATGAGCGAGCCGTCGACGACGGCCCGACCCGGCCCCGCCGGCCGGCTGCCCCTCACGGGTGTGGTCTCCCTCGCGCGCAGACCCCCGACGTGGACAGCCCGCTCCAGCAGGGGTAGGGTTCTCTGTTGCGCTGCCCCCTGACTGCCTGCCCGCCGAGACGGGTCGCCTGGGGTGCCCGGGGGAACCCGTCCCCGGACGCCCATCGACCGTCCGGGCAGGACGAACGCGGGACAGCCCCGCCATTACCGACGACGACCCAGGACGAACCCGCACCCACCGCCCGCACGTCGTGAGGTCCTTGGAAGGACGCATCTTGGCAGGCTCTCGCCCCACCAGCATCAACCCTCGCACGACCGACTCCGGGCCCTACGGCCAGCAGTCGCAGGCCCCCCAGACCGGCCCCCGCACCGGTGAGGCCGACCAGCAGAAGATCCCGGGCGCGCCGCTGCGCGTCTCGTTCGCCAAGATCTCCGAGCCGCTCGAGGTGCCGGACCTCCTGGCGTTGCAGACCGCCTCCTTCGACTGGCTCATCGGCAGCCCCGAGTGGCGGGCCACCCTCTCCCCGGAGGAGCAGGCCGACGCCGTCGGCGGCCTGGCCGAGATCCTCGAGGAGATCTCCCCGATCGAGGACTTCAGCGGCTCGATGTCGCTGTCCTTCTCCAACCCGCGCTTCGAGGACGTCAAGGCGTCCCTCGAGGAGTGCAAGGACAAGGACATGACCTACGCGGCGCCGCTG
>DASQXT010000279.1:0-3438 GCA_035639575.1 Geodermatophilus sp. | reverse complement strand
CCGGCTGACCAGCGAGCTCGCCGAGACCGACGAGTTCGAGGACACCGCCTTCGTCAACCAGAACGTGCGGCCCTACTACGCCGAGGGCTCCAAGACGATGGGCTACGAGATCGCCGAGCAGCTCGGCTGGCGGATCCCGGCCCAGGTCGTCATCCCGATGGCGTCGGGCTCGCTGCTCACCAAGGTGGACAAAGCGTTCCGCGAGCTGACCGCGGCCGGCATCGTCGAGGCCGGCGAGTGGACCGTCTTCGGCGCCCAGTCCGCCGGCTGCGACCCCATCGCCACCGCCTTCGACAACGGCTGGGACGTCGTCAAGCCGGTCAAGCCGACCGGCATCGCCAAGTCGCTGAACATCGGCAACCCCGCCGACGGCCCCTACGCCCTCGACGCCATCCGGCGCACCGGCGGTTCCGTCGGCCGGGTGGACGACGCCCAGATCGTGCAGGGCATCCGCGACCTGGCCCGCACCACCGGCGTCTTCGCCGAGACGGCGGGCGGCGTCACCACCGCGGTGCTGCGCCAGCTGGTCGAGGACGGCCGGCTGGACCCGGCGAAGGAGACCGTCATCCTCAACACCGGCGAGGGGCTGAAGACCCTCGACCCGCTGGAGCCGGTCGTCGGGCCGACCCACCGGGTGGCGCCGTCCCTGTCCTCGGTCCGGGCCGCGGGTCTCATCGGCTGACCCACCGAGCGCTCCCGGGTCCCGGGGGGGCAGGCGCCCTCCCCCGATCCGGTGTGCCGTGTGCGTGAGTCTGGTCTCACCAGGCGTTTTGTGCTGTACGTTCTCCCGCGGTTCGGTTCCACGTTCGTGTTCGGCGGGCGGAAGAGCTCGACCCGGCCTCCCCGGTCGGTGGGGAGGTCGTCCGCACGCACGAAACGTGGGAGCACACGTGGCACAGGGCACCGTGAAGTGGTTCAACGCCGAGAAGGGCTTCGGCTTCATCGCCGTCGACGGCGGCCAGGACGTCTTCGTCCACTACTCGGCCATCCAGATGGACGGCTACAAGAGCCTCGACGAGGGCCAGCGGGTCACCTTCGAGGTCGTCCAGGGCGAGAAGGGTCCCCAGGCCGACGCCGTGCGTACCGCCTGAGAACCACCTCAGCACGCTCATCGAGGCCCGGTTCCCCGCGAGGGGAGCCGGGCCTCGATGCTGTGCTGAGCTGGGTCGTCTGTCGTCCTCCGGACGACACCGCGACCAGGTGCCGTCCCCCGGTCGCGTGGAGCCCGTCCGCCGCCCGACGTCGGGAGGCCTCCGGCCCCCGCGCCGCCGGCCGACCCCCGCAGGGCGGCGCGCTCGGATCCCGCGACCAGGTGCCGTCCCCCGGTCGCGTGGAGCCCGTCCGCCGGGCCACGAGCCGACCTGCAGCCGTGGGCGGAGGTGTGGTCCCGGGCCCGGGACCGCGGGACGCTGCTCCCGAGAGGCGCGGCCCGCGCCGGGGGACGAGGGGGTGGCCATGTCGCGCATCGCGATCGTCACGGGTGGTGCATCCGGGATCGGACGAGCCCTGGGCGCGGCGCTGGTGCGTCGCGGGGACCAGGTGGTCCTCGCCGACGTCGACGGCGCGGCAGCCGAGGGGACCGCGGAACGGCTGCGCGCCACCGGACCCGGCACGGCCACGGCGGCTGCCGTCGACGTGCGCGACGCCGACGCGGTCGCCGCGCTGGTCGACGAGACCGCGGAGCGGCACGGCCGGCTGGACCTGCTGTTCAACAACGCAGGCCTCGGGATCGGCGGACCGGCGGAGGAACTCAGCCCGGCCCACTGGGACCGGACCATCGACGTCAACCTGCGCGGTGTGGTCCACGGGGTGCAGGCCGCCTACCCCCTGATGCTGCGGCAGGGACACGGTCACATCGTCAACACCGCGTCGCTGGCCGGTCTCCTGCCGGGACCGGGCATGGCCCCCTACGCGACGACGAAGTGGGCGGTGGTCGGGCTGTCCCTGAGCCTGCGCGGCGAGGCGGCGCGGCGGGGGGTCCGGGTGAGCGTGGTCTGCCCCGGGGGCATCGATACCCCGATCCTCGACAAGGGGATGCCGGCGGACCTGCCGCGCGTGCCGACCGCCGAGGCAACCGACACGCGCGCCGCGATCACCCGGATGAGCGGGGGGCGGCTCTACGGCGCCGACGCTCTGGCCGCCGACGTGCTGCGTGGCGTCGACCGCAACCGGGCGGTCATCGTGGCCCCGCGGCACGCGCGGGTCATGTGGCGGCTCATGCGCCTCTCGCCGGGACTCGTGCTGCGGCTCGAGACGACGATCGGGGCCCGGGAGCGGCGGCGTGCATCTCCCGGTGGCCGGCCGACGGCCCCGGTCGCGGCGGAGGTCTCCCCGCGCTGACGCACCCCCACGCCGACGGACCCGTGGGGAACAGCAGGCCACGGCCCCCCGTTCTTGCACTCGGCAGGGGCGAGTGCCAGACTCGGGTTGGCACTCGACAGTGCCGAGTGCCAATCAGGTCGGAACGGTGAGGCACTGGTGTGCGGGCCGACGGAGTGCCCGCGCCGCCGGTGTCGTCCGTCGCGGGCGCCGGTCCCGGCCGTGCAGCGATCCATGCATGGAGGACATCACCACATGGCCAAGATGATCGCCTTCGAGGAAGAGGCGCGCCGCGGCCTCGAGCGGGGCATGAACACCCTCGCCGACGCCGTCAAGGTGACCCTCGGCCCGAAGGGCCGCAACGTCGTCCTCGAGAAGAAGTGGGGCGCCCCCACCATCACCAACGATGGTGTGAGCATCGCCAAGGAGATCGAGCTCGAGGACCCGTGGGAGAAGATCGGCGCCGAGCTCGTCAAGGAGGTCGCCAAGAAGACCGACGACGTCGCGGGTGACGGCACCACCACCGCCACCGTGCTCGCCCAGGCGCTCGTCCGCGAGGGTCTGCGCAACGTCGCCGCCGGCGCCAACCCGATGGCCCTGAAGAAGGGCATCGAGAAGGCCGTCGAGTCGGTCACCGAGTACCTCCTCTCGACCGCCAAGGACGTCGAGACCAAGGAGCAGATCGCGGCCACCGCGTCGATCTCCGCCGCCGACCCCGCCATCGGCGAGCTCATCGCCGAGGCGATGGACAAGGTCGGCAAGGAGGGCGTGATCACCGTCGAGGAGAGCAACACCTTCGGCCTCGAGCTCGAGCTCACCGAGGGCATGCGCTTCGACAAGGGCTACATCTCGCCGTACTTCGTCACCGACGCCGAGCGCATGGAGGCCGTCCTCGACGACCCGTACGTGCTCGTCGTCAACAGCAAGATCAGCTCGGTCAAGGACCTGCTCCCGCTGCTGGAGAAGGTCATGCAGTCGGGCAAGCCGCTGGCCATCATCGCCGAGGACGTCGAGGGCGAGGCCCTGGCGACCCTGGTGGTCAACAAGATCCGCGGCACCTTCAAGTCGGTCGCCGTCAAGGCCCCCGGCTTCGGTGACCGTCGCAAGGCCATGCTCGGC
>DASQXT010000278.1:0-3739 GCA_035639575.1 Geodermatophilus sp. | reverse complement strand
CTCGACGCCATCGGGCTCACCTATCCCCAGTACCTCGTGATGATGCTGCTGTGGGAGGAGGACAACCAGACCGTCGGGCAACTGGGCGCCCGCCTCTCCCTCGACAGCGGCACGCTCTCCCCGCTGCTCAAGCGGCTCACCACCGCCGGCCTGGTCACCCGCCACCGCCGCGTGGAGGACGAGCGCTCGGTCGCCATCGCGCTCACCGACGCCGGGCGGGCGCTGCAGGAGAAGGCCGGCGCGATCTCCGAGGAGATCATCTGCGCGCTCGACCTCGACCGCGAGGAGTTCGCCGACCTGAAGGCCAAGCTCAACCTGGTCACCGAGCGGGTCACCACCAACTGACCCGGAGACGGGTTGTCCACGACGGACCGGGGTAGCGCACCCGCGACACACCAGTCCCGAGGAGGAGGACCCATGCCCACCCGTACCGCTCGCACCGCCTGGAACGGCACCCTGCAGGAGGGCTCCGGTCAGGTCGAGCTGTCCAGCTCGAAGGTCGGCACCTACGAGGTGTCGTTCCCCAAGCGCGCGGCCGAGGAGGCCGACGGCACGACCAGCCCCGAGGAGCTCATCGCGGCCGCGCACTCGTCGTGCTTCGCGATGGCACTGTCCAACGAGATCGCCAAGGCCGGCGGCACCCCCCAGGCCCTCGAGGTCTCCGCGGACGTCACGCTGGGCCAGAAGGACGGCGGCCCGCACATCACCAAGATCAAGATCACCGTCCGCGGTGAGGTCGAGGGGCTCGACGCCGCGGGGTTCGAGCAGGCCGCCCAGGCGGCCAAGGCCGGCTGCCCGGTGAGCAAGGCGCTGGCCGGCGTCGACGAGATCAGCCTGGACGCCGCGCTGGAGCAGTAGAAGGACCCTCCTGCTCCCCGCTACTCGCGAGCTCGCAGCGGGCCCCTGCAGGAGGGCCGTTCCAGGCCGTCACCAGGGGAGCGGCGGCACGAGCACCGACCAGCCGTGCCGCCGCACCCGCCAGGTCCGCGCCAGGACGCCCTCCTCGACCTCGCCGTCCGCATCGAGGTCGACGGGCCCCGCGGAGACCGACACCCGGCGGCCGCGCACCACCAGGACGTCGGGCCGGTCGACGTGCTCGCCGCTGGTGAGCGCCGCCGCGAAGGCGGCGCGGGCCACCGGGCCGGTCGCGATCGAGACCACCACGTCGGCCAGCCCGTCGTCCGGCTCGGCCTGCGGGGCCAGCGGCGTCCCGCCGCCGATGGACCGCCCCGTGCAGACGCCCAGCATCAGCACGTCACAGGTGCCGTCGGCCGCCCAGCCCTCCGACGGGTGCGCCACGACCCGGCCGTCGACCTCCACCCGCAGCGGCCACCCCGGGCTGCCGACCCCGGCCAGCGCCGCGCCCACCGGGTAGGCGGCGACGCCGAGCCGCTCCTTCAGCCGGTCGGCCTGCGCGCCGGCCCGCGCCCCGACGCCCGCGTGCACCGCGTTGACCACCAGGCCACCGGTGTCGTCGTCGAGCAGGTCCAGCGGCCGGGGCCGTCCGGCGAGGACGGCGGCCGCCCCCGCCTCCGGTTCCAGGGGCAGGCCCAGGGTCCGCGCGAGGTCGTTGCCGGTGCCCCGGGCGATGATGCCGACCGGCTCGGCCGGGTCGAGGGCGCCCACCCGGTCCAGCGCCCGCGCGACGGCGTGCAGCGACCCGTCCCCGCCGAGCACCACGATCCGGCGTCCGTCCCGGGCCGCGACCGCGTCGTCCAGCTGGGCCGCCGACCCGGTCGCGACCACCTCGGTGTCGGCCCCGGCGCGCAGCGCGCGCACCGCCGCCTCGACCGCGTCGTCCTCCGCCGTGCCCGCGGCCCGGTTGACCACCAGCAGCAGTCGAGGCGTCCCGCTCACCGCCGCACCGTAGCCGGGGCGGTGAGCGGGACGCCTCTGCGGACGACCGCGCCGCTCAGGCGGGCTCGGTGCGCAGCCGTTCGTCGCCGCTCTCGGTCCGCAGGGCCACCTCGCGGATGAGCAGGATGGCCGCCACCGCGACCACCGCGACCGCGGCGGAGACCGCGAAGATCCGCCCGGTCGCGTCGCCGTAGGCCGCCGCGATCAGCGCCCGGACGGCCGGTGGCGCGTCGGCCAGGTCGGCCAGCCCCGCCCCGCCGCCGCCCTGGCCGGTGCCGGGCACGCCGGCCAGGGCCTGCCGGATCAGCTCGCTGACGCGGGAGTCGAGCACCGCACCGAGGACGGCGACGCCGATGGTGCCACCGAGGCTGCGGAAGAACGCCACCGCCGAGCTCGCCGCACCCAGGTCGCGGGCGGCGACGGTGTTCTGCACGGCGAGCACCAGGTTCTGCATCGTCATGCCGATGCCCACGCCGAGCACGAACAGGAAGACGCCGAGCAGCACCATGTCCGTCTCGTGGTCGATCGTGCCGAGCAGCGCGAAACCGAGGACGACGAGCAGCGACCCCGCGATGAGGTAACGCTTCCACCGCCCGGACCGGGTGATGAGGATGCCCGACACCGTCGAGGAGATCAGCAGCCCGCCGACCATCGGCAGCGTCAGCAGACCGGCCGCGGTCGGCGAGTAGCCGCGCGAGATCTGCAGGTACTGCCCGAGGAACACCGACGAGCCGAACATCGCCACACCGATCGCGATGCTGGCCAGGATCGACAGGGTCGTCGTCCGGTCGCGGAACAGCCGCAGCGGCACGATCGGCTCGGCCGCGCGCAGCTCGGTGACGACGAACGCGACCACGGCCAGCAGCCCGCCGCCGACGAACAGCGCCGTCTCGAGGGACGCCCAGGCGAAGGTGTTCCCGGCCAGGGTGACCCAGATGAGCAGCGCGGAGACGCCGGCGGTGAGGAAGGCCGCGCCCAGGTAGTCAATGTGGACGTCGCGCTTGGTCACCGGCAGGTGCAGCGTGCGCTGGAGCAGCACCAGGGCGACGACGGCGAAGGGCACGCCGACGTAGAAGCACCAGCGCCAGCCCAGCCAGCTGGTGTCGACGAGCAGGCCGCCGATCAGCGGACCGCCGACCGTGGCCACCGCCATGACCGCGCCGATGAGACCGGAGTAGCGGCCGCGCTCGCGGGGGCTGATCATCGCGGCCATCGCGATCTGCATCAGCGCCTGGACGCCGCCCAGGCCGAGGCCCTGCAGCACCCGCCAGGCGATCAGCGTCTCGACCGACTGGGACAGGCCGGCGAGCATCGAGCCGACGATGAAGACCACGATCGAGATCTGGATCAGCAGCTTCTTGCTGTACAGGTCGGAGAGCTTGCCCCAGATCGGGGTCGACGCGGTCGAGGCCAGCAGGGTCGCGGTGACCACCCAGGTGTACTGGCCCTGGGTGCCGCGCAGCTGGGTGATGATCGTCGGCAGGGCGTTGGAGACGACGGTCGAGGACAGGAACGCCACGAACATCGCCAGCAACATCCCGGACAGCGCCGAGAGGATCTGCCGGTGGGTCATCCGCCCCTGCTGCTCGACGGGAGCCATGTCGCCGAGGGAGGTGTCGGCGGGCGCCGAGGTGGGGACGGCCGCGGTGCGGTCGTCGTGGGCGGTGGTGGCCACGGTTCTCCTGGTCCGGTGGGGTCGGGAGGGAGACGGGGAAGGGGGGCTGCGGTTCACGGGACGGCGGTCGGCGCCCGGTCGAGGTCGGTGGCGAGCCGCTCCAGCAGCCCGGACAGCAACCGCGCGTCGTCCTCGTCCCAGTCGGCCAACGCGGTGCCGGCCCACTGGGCGCGCAGCGCGCGGGTGACGGCCAGGGCACGGGCACCC
>DASQXT010000277.1:0-9751 GCA_035639575.1 Geodermatophilus sp. | reverse complement strand
GCCGTTCAGCTGCCTGCCGGTGGCTGCATCACCGACAGCGGGGCACCCCACGGGTCGGTCACCACGGCGAAGCGGCCGAACTCGGTGTCCATGGGTGCCATCGTCACCTTGCCGCCGCCGGTCTCCACCGTGGCGACGGCCCCGTCGGTGGAGTCGACCGCGAAGCACGCGGTCCAGCCCTTCGGGGAGCCCGGCTGGTGTCCGCCGAGGCCCCCGAGCACGCGGTCGCCGGTGGCGAAGGTCTGGTAGCCCTCCGCACCGGGGACCTCCGCCCAGGTGAAGCCGAAGACCGCCGTGTAGAACTCGCGCGCGGCGGCCGGGTCGTCGACCGCGGCCTCGCTCCACACCAGTGACCCGTGCTCGTTGAAGACCCGGTACCCGGTGTGCTGGCCGGACTGCCACAGGCCGAACGCGTTGCCCTGCGGGTCGGCGGCGATGACCATCGTGCCCATCGGCCCGACCTCCATCGGCTCCACGACGACGGTGCCGCCGGCCTCCCGGATGCGGGCGGCCGTGGCCGCGGCGTCGTCGGTCGCGAAGTACGTCGTCCAGCCCGGGGAGTCACCCGGATTCATCAGCGGACCGAGGCCGGCGGCCTGCCCGCCGTTGCGCGTGGCGTTGAGGTAACCGCCGTACTCGGGGTCACCGCCCTCGAACTGCCAGCCGAACAGGCGGCCGTAGAAGTCCTTGGCGGCGTCGATCTCCGAGGCGCCGTAGTCGATCCAGCAGGGGGTGCCGGCCGGCCACGGGGTGGTGCGAGTGGGCATCGTTCCTCCTCGTCGGGTGGGGGAGGACACCGTGGCACCGGGGACCGACAGTTCCCAGGGGCCCGAGGACGCCGGCGATCAGAAGTCGCCGCCGAAGTCCCCGCCGCCGAAGTCGCCTCCGAAACCCCCGCCCCCGACGCCGCCGCTCCAGTCCCCGCCGCCGCCCCAGTCGCCGGAGCTCCAGTCGCCGCGGTCGTGGTCCCCGCCGAAGATCAGCCCACCGAGCAGCAGGCCGCCGAGCCCGGCTCCCAGGGGGCTGATGCCGCCGCGGTAGCCGGGGGTGCCGTGCCCCCAGGTCCCACCGCCGTATCCGCCGTAGCCGGTCTGCTGCGACCACCGCTCGACGTCCCGTTGGGCGAGGTCGAGCGCGTACTGCCCCAGCCGGTCGGCCTCGCGGGCCTCGGTCAGCGCGGTGGTCGGATCCGTGCGGGCCAGGCCCTCGGCGGCGTCCAGGTGTCGCTGGGCCTCGGCCAGCCGGGTCCGCGCTTCCGGTCCGACCGCGCCGCGGCGGGTGCTGATGAAGTCCGCGGCCGCGGCGGTGGTCGACCGCCCCGTCAGCAGCGCCTGGTCCAGCAGCTCCGCGGCTCGCCGCGTCCGGCTCTGCGCGTCGCGGGCGACCGACAGCGCCTGCTGCAGCGCCAGATCGGCCTCCTCCAGCTGCCGCAGCGCCGTCAGCGGGTCGCCGGGCGAGCCGTCGGCCGGCCGGAGCGCGGCGTCGGCTGCGCCGAGGGCGGCCTGTGCGCGGGCGATCTGCGGCTGCAGCCCGCTGCGGTCCCCGGAGCGCACCAGCGCCTGGGCCTCGGCGAGGTCGGCGACGACCTCCCCGCGGACGGCGGGGACACGCTGCTCGGCCCCGGTGAGGTCGTCGGCGAGCCGGTCGATCCCGTCGAGCAGGGTGACGCTCTGGCCGACGGCGTCCTCGATCCCGCGCAGCCGACCGACCGCGCGCCCGGTCTGGTCCGACGCCTGGTCCTGGCGGGCCAGCTCCAGGCCCTGCTCCGCGGCCGCCAGCCGCACCCCGGCCTCGCGCACGTTCTCCGCCACCGAGGTCACCGCCGAGGAGGCGTAGCGGCGGCGCAGCTCCTCGAGCCGGCGCTCCTGGACGGGCAGCCGCTGGTGCAGCTCGGCGATGCGCCGCTGCAGCTCGTCGATCACCTGCGGAACGGTCTTCTCCCGCTCGCGCAGCTCATTGAGGGCGGTGGTCTGCGCCTGCAGACGCGCCGAGGCCGCATCGGTCAGCCCGAGTAGCTCGGCGAGCATGCGCCGCTGCGTCGGCTCGTCCTCGGGGACCTCGTCGTCGAGCTCCTGCCGGATGGCGAAGGCGCGGGAGAGCTCGTCGCGCGCCGTCGCCAGTTGCCCGGCGGCGCCGGGCACGGCCTCCTCGCCGAAGTAGGAGCGGGCGTAGTCGAGGTCGACCTGCGCCGTGCGCACCCGCTCGTCGAGGTCGAGCAGGGCCGAGCTCGCGCGGTAGTTGAGCTGCTCGGTGGGCGTGCCGGCGTAGGGGTCCGGCCGCTGGAGTCGCTCGGACGCCGGCAGCGCCTGCCGGTCCTCCCGGGGACGACGCCGCCGCGAGCGGGCCAGGAGGTAAGCGCCTCCGGCGAGGACGGCCAGACCCACGACGACGAGGAGGGTGAGCGCACCGGAGGAGCCCCCGGACCTGCCGCCTGAGCTGCTGGAGCCCACTCCCGACCCCGCGCCCAGGCCGTCGGCGAGCGCGATCGCCGCACCGGCCCAGTCGCCGTCCGACAGCCTCGGCTGCACGTCGTCGACGACCACGCGGCGCACCGTCGCCGCGTCCAGCCCGCTGCCGGGGTGCACGCCGTAGTGCCGCTCGTCGACCGCGACCGCCAGCAGGACGTCGTTGCTGCCCAGCCCGGTCAGCCGCGCGGTCCGCTGCGCCCACTGCTCGCCGGTCATCCCGTCGAAGCCGGGGACGAAGACGACGTACTCGCCGACGCCCCGCGCCTTCTGCAATTCGCCGATGGCGCTCTCGACCCGGGCGCGGTCCCCGCCCGGGAGCGCGCCGGCGGAGTCGGTGACCCCGCCGGAGAGGGCGGTGGGCGGGTCGGCGAGGGCCGGCGCGCCGGTGACCACCAGCAGGGCGGCCAGCAGGCCGAGAACGACAATGAGCCGTCGCACGGGAGGACCTCCGGTCAGCGTGGGCATCCCGCGGGGGGACGTCCGGACTGTACGCACGCGCGGCGCCGGGCCGGAGTTCCCGGAGGCGCCGGCCGGGGTACGGGGCGGTGCCGTCCCACCGTCGGCCGCCGTCCGCCCGTGCAGGGAGTGCCCATGACCGAACCCGACCGGATCCCCGCCGCCGACCTGCCGCCCGGAGCGGTCCGTCGCGTCGGCGACTGGGCGGTCGGCAACCGCGACGGGGAGTACTTCGCCGTCTCGCGCCGATGCCGCCACCAGTTGGCCGACCTGTCGGAGGGCCGCATTGACTCCGACGGGTGCCTGGTCTGTCCCTGGCACCAGAGCCGCTACGACGTCCGGACCGGCGAGATGGTCGAGGGCCCGCACGGCTTCCTCGGCTACCACGGCCCGACGCCGGGCTACACGCAGTTCGTCCGCGCCTACAGCCGGGTGCTGCGGCTGCGGGTCCGCCGGGCGCTGCGCCGCGGGGACGACGTCGTCCTGGAGTAGTAGGAGGACCCCGTCCTCCTCACGCCTCGCACGCTCGGCGCGAGCCTCCGGACGGGGCCGGGGACCCGGGACGGGACCTTGCGAAGGCTGAGGAGAACGGGGTCCTCCCTCACGCCGTGGGGAGGGTGCCCTCCGCCTGCACCAGCCCCTGCCAGGTCTCCCGTCGGCGCGCCTGCTGCTCGGGGTCGGGCACCGGCAGCGAGGCCAGCAGCCGCTGCGTGTAGGGGTGTTGCGGCGCGCCGAGCACCTCGGCACCGGTCCCCTCCTCGACCAGCCGGCCGCGGTAGAGCACCGCGATCCGGTCGGCGAGCAGGTCGACGACGGCGAGGTCGTGGCTGATGAACAGGCACGCGAACCCGAGCTCGCGCTGCAGCTCGGCGAAGAGCTCGAGCACCCGCGCCTGCACCGAGACGTCGAGGGCGGAGGTGGGCTCGTCGGCGATCAGCAGCTCGGGGTCCAGCGCCAGCGACCGGGCGAGGCTGGCCCGCTGCCGCTGGCCGCCGGAGAGCTCGTGCGGGAAGCGGTCGCCGAAGCCCCTCGGCAGCTGGACGGCCTCGAGCAGCTCGTCGACCCGGCCGCGGGCGGCGCGCGGGTCGTCGGCCCGGCCGTTGACCACCAGCGGCTCGGCGACCGCCTCGGCGATGGTGAGCAGCGGGTTGAAGCTCGACGCCGGGTCCTGGAAGACGAAGCCGATCCGCCGGCGCACCGGCCGGAACGCCTTCTCCCTGACCCCGTTCATCTCGGCGCCCAGGACCTGCAGCGACCCGCCGGTGACCTTCGTCAGCCCGGCGATGGCCCGCCCGATCGTGGTCTTGCCGCTGCCGCTCTCCCCGACCAGGCCGAGGACCTCCCCCGGCCGGATGGCGAAGCTGACGCCGTCGACGGCGACGAAGTCCGGACGCCGCAGCCGCCCCGGGTACACGATCCGCAGGTCGCGGGCCTCGACGACCGGCGCCGCGTCGGCCCAGCCGGCCGGCCGCCGGGCCGCCCGCTCCTCCGCGCGGGCCCGGCCCTCCCCGAGGCGGGGCACCGAGGCCAGCAGCTGCTGGGTGTAGGGCTCCCGCGGCGCCGAGAACAGCGTCCGGACGTCGGCCTGCTCGACGACCCGTCCCTGGTACATGACCGCGACCCGGTCGGCCAGGTCGGCCACCACGCCCATGTTGTGGGTGATCAGCACGATGGCGGCGCCGAACTCGTCGCGGCAGCGGCGCAGCAGGTCGAGGATCTCGGCCTGCACGGTGACGTCGAGGGCGGTGGTCGGCTCGTCGGCGATGATCACACCGGGGTCGAGCACGAGCGCCTGGGCGATGACGATGCGCTGCTTCTGCCCGCCGGAGAACTGGTGCGGGTAGTGGTCGACCCGCTCCTCGGGGTCGGGGATGCCGACCCGGCGCAGGACGTCGATCGCCCGGGCGCGGGCCTCCCTGCGGCTGATCCGCCCGTGCGCGCGCAGCCCCTCGGCGATCTGCCAGCCCACCGGGTAGACCGGGTTGAGCGCGGTCGACGGCTCCTGGAACACCATGGCGGCGTCCCGTCCGCGCACCTCCCCCAGCTGACGGCGCGAGAGCGTCACGACATCGTGCTGCTCGGCGCCGTCCCTGCTGCGCAGCAGCACGGCCCCGCGGGTGGTCGCGGTCTCCGGCAGCAGACCGAGGATGCTGCGCGCGGTCACCGTCTTGCCGCTGCCGCTCTCCCCCACGACGGCGAGCACCTCGCCGGCGGCGACCGACAGGCTCACCCCCTGGACGGCGGCGATGGTCCCCGCGTCGGTGGCGAAGGCGACCGACAGGTCGTCGATGGCGACGACGTCCTCGCGTGCGGTGGTCATCGGTGGGTCTCCTCGATCCCGTCCAGGCCGCCCGGGCCCGCGTCCAGCGCACCGCCGGGCACGACCGGCGTCTCGGCGGTGTCCGCCGACCCCGCGGCGCGGCGGCTGCGCAGCCGGGGGTCGGCCAGGTCGTTGAGGCTCTCCCCGACCAGGGTCAGCCCGAGCACGACCAGCACGATCGCCAGGCCCGGGAAGACCGACGTCCACCAGATGCCGCTGGTGACGTCGGAGAGGGCGGCGTTGAGGTCGTAGCCCCACTCCGCGGCCGCGGTCGGCTCGATGCCGAAGCCGAGGAAGCCCAGCCCGGCGAGGGTGAGGATCGCCTCGGAGGCGTTGAGCGTGAGGATCAGCGGCAGCGTGCGGGTGGCGTTGCGCAGCACGTGCCGGGTCATGATCCGCCAGTGCCCGGCCCCGACCACGCGGGCGGACTCGACGAAGGCCTCGTTCTTGATGCGCACCGTCTCGGCACGGACCACGCGGAAGTACTGCGGGATGAACACCACGGTGATCGAGATCGCCGCGGCGAGGATGCCGCCGAACAGGCTGGACTGCCCGCCGCTGATCACGATCGCCATGACGATGGCCAGCAGCAGCGAGGGGAAGGCGTAGACCGCGTCGCAGACCACGACCAGCACGCGGTCCAGCCAGCCGCCGAAGTAGCCCGACACCAGGCCGATCAGCACGCCGGCGAACAGCGAGAGCACGATCGCCACGACGATCACCAGGATCGCGGTGCGCGAGCCGTACACGACCCGGGAGAGCACGTCGTAGCCGCCGACGGTGGTGCCCAGCCAGTGCTCGGCCGACGGCGGCTGCTGGGCGCCGAACGGTCCGTCGGCGTCGCGCAGCTGGGCGTGCCCGTAGGGCGCCAGCAGGGGGGCGAACAGCGCGGTCAGCAGGAACAGGCCGGTGAGCAGCAGGCCGGCGACGAGCATGCCGCGCTGCAGGCCGACGCTCTGCCGCAGCTGGTGGACGACGGGCAGCCGGCGCCACCCCCGGCGGGACGGGTCGGTGCGCGGCGCGTCCTCGGGAGCGGCGGTCACGGAGGTGGCCATCAGTACCTCACCCGGGGGTCGATGAGCGCGGCGATGACGTCGACGACGAAGTTGGTCACCGCGACGATCACCGCGAGCAGCGCGACGATGCCCTGCACGGCCACGAAGTCGCGGGCCTGCAGGTACTGCGCCAGCTGGAAGCCCAGGCCCTTCCACTCGAAGGTCGTCTCGGTGAGCACCGCGCCGCCCATGAGCAGCGCGACCTGCAGGCCGATCACCGTGATGATCGGGATGAGCGCGGGGCGGTAGGCGTGCTTGCGCAGCAGCCGGCGCTCGGCGACCCCGCGGGAGCGGGCGGCCTCGACGTAGCCCGTGCCGAGCGTGCCGATGACGTTGGTTCGCACCAGCCGCAGGAACACCCCGGCGGTGAGCAGGCCGAGCGCGACGGCCGGCAGCACCGCGTGCTCCAGGACGTCGAGCACGACGGCGCTGTCGCCCAGGCGCAGGGCGTCGATCAGGTAGATGCCGGTGGGGTCGTCCAGGAACTGCAGCTGGATCTCGGCGCGGGTCGAGGCCCGGCCGGCGACCGGCAGCCAGCCCAGCCCGCTGGCGAAGACGAGCTTGAGCACCAGACCGGCGAAGAAGACCGGGGTGGCGTAGCAGAGGATCGCGAACACCCGCAGGACGGCGTCGGGCCACCGGTCGCGGGCGTAGGCGGCCAGCCGGCCGAGCGGGATGCCGACGACGAAGGCCACGATCAGCGCGTAGACCGCCAGCTCGAGGGTCGCCGTCCCGAAGGTGGTGAGCACCTCGGTGACCGGGCGCCGGTCGGACAGCGTCGTCCCGAAGTCGCCGGTGGAGACGTTGCCGAGGTACTCGAGGTACTGCACGAACAGCGGCCGGTCGTAGCCGGCCTCGCTCACCCGCCGGGCGAGCTCCTCGGCGGTCAGCCGGCCGCCCAGCGCCGCGGTGATCGGGTCACCGGTCGAGCGCATGAGGAAGAAGACCGTGGTCACCAGGATGAACACGGTGGGGAAGATCAGCAGGAAGCGGATGAGGAGGTAGCTCCCCAGTCCCCCGCCGCCGCGGCGCCTGCGGGTCGCCGGTGCGTCCTCCTGGGCCGGGTCGCCGGCCGCGAGCTCGGTCGCTGCTGTGGTCATGCCATCACTTCCGCACATGGAGGCCCCGGGTGGCTCCGCCGTGGCGGCGGGGTCACCCGGGGCCGGTGTCGCTACCTTCTCAGGCCGGTCCGGTCAGCCCTGGCTCAGGGCGCCGTAGCGGAACTTGAAGGACGCGTCCAGCGTGTCCGCCGCGCCCTCCACGCCGGTCCGGACGACGGCCACCTGGGCACCCTGCAGGTAGGGCAGCGTGGACAGGTCCTGCGCCTCGAGCTGCTGGATCTGCTCGATGAGGGCCTGGCGCGCGGCCGGGTCCGGCGTCGTCGCCTGCTGCAGGATCAGGTCGTTGACCTGCTGGTTGCTGTAGTGGTTGGACAGGAAGTTCTCCGTCAGGAAGAACGGCGTCAGGTAGTTGTCGGCGTCGGAGTAGTCCGGGAACCAGCCGAGCTGGTAGGCCGGGTAGACGTCGGCGACGCGGTCCTCGGAGTACTGCACCCACTCGGTGGTCTGCAGGTTCACCGTGAACAGGCCGCTGGACTCCAGCTGGTCCTTGATCAGGGCGTACTCGTCACCGGAGGACGGCCCGTAGTGGTCATTGGAGTACTGCAGGGACAGCTGCACCGGGGTCTGCACGCCCGCGGCCTGCAGCACCTGGGTGGCCTTGTCCACGTCGGGGCCGCCGTTGCCGTCGCCGTAGAGGTCCTGCAGCGGCGTGATCGCGCCGGTGAGGCCGTCGGGGACGTGCGAGTACAGCGGGGTGTAGGTGCCCCGGTAGACCTGGTCGGCGATCTCCTGGCGGTCGATCAGGTGCGCCATGGCCTGGCGGACCGCCTGCGCCTTGGCCGGGTCGGCCTCCGGCGTGGTGGCGCCGTAGGGCTGGGTGTCGAAGTTGAAGACGATGTAGCGGATCTCGCCACCGGGGCCGTCCACGACCTCGACCTGGTCGTTGCCGCGCAGGTCGTCGATGTCGGTCGCCGACAGGCTGCGGAAGGCGACGTCGATGTTGCCCTCCGCGACGTCGAGCTTGAGGTTCGAGGAGTCGGCGTAGTAGCGGACGTTGACCTGCGAGGTCTTCGGCGCCCCCAGCAGCCCCTGGTAGTCGGGGTTGGCCTCGTAGGAGATCAGGTTGTTCTGGTCGTAGTTGGTGATCACGTACGGCCCCGCGAAGGCGTTGCCGTCGACGATCTCCTGGTCCGGGGTCAGCGCGGTCGCCGAGAAGACCTCCTCGTCGACGATCGGACCGGCCGGGCTGGACAGGATCTGCGGGAACGTCTGGTCGTTGCCGCTGGTCAGGTTGAACACGACCGTGGTGGGGTCCGGGGCGTCGACGCCGGCGAGGTTGGCCAGCAGTGCGGCGGGACCGTTCGGGTCGTTGATGGCGACCATCCGGTCGAACGTGAACTTCACGTCCGACGAGGTCAGCTGGTGGCCGTTGGCGAAGGTCAGGCCCGGCTTCAGGGTGACCGTGTACTGGGTCGGCGAGGTGAACTCGGCCGACTGGGCGATGTCCGGCTCGACGTCCGGGCTGCCGTAGTTGGTGTTCATCAGGAACGGGAACACCTGGTTCATCACGGCGAACGAGCCGTTGTCGTACGAACCCGCGGGGTCGATCGTGGTGATCTTGTCGCTGGTGCCGATCGTCAGCGCGTCCCCGCCTCCGCCACCGCCGGAACCGCCGCCCTCGTCGCCACCGCCGCCGCACGCGGCCAGGGCCAGCGCGGTCACCGCGAGGCCCGCCGTGGCGACGCGCGCGCGCCGCCCACCCGTCGAAACGGAAATCATCCGCCTACCTTCACTTCTTCCTGAGGACCCGCGTGGACGCCGAACAGAACGCGCGTCCCACCGGGCTGTGAGTGTCGATCACCATGCGTAGCACGGGGGTTGCGCGTTCCCGAAGGTCCGGAGGCGACCCGTTACCCGGTCGTGACTGCTCGGCCTGGGCCCGGGCCAGGGAGGACGGGTCCGTCAGGCGTCGATGCGGCGGCGGCCCTCGAACGCCCGGCCGAGCGTGACCTCGTCGGCGTACTCGAGATCGCCGCCCACGGGCAGGCCGCTGGCCAGCCGGGAGACCGCCAGCCCGAGCGGGCCGACCAGGCGGGCCAGGTAGGCGGCGGTCGCCTCGCCCTCGAGGTTGGGGTCGGTGGCGATGATCAGCTCGGTCACCGTGCCGCTCATCAGCCGGGTCATGAGCTCCTTGACCCGCAGGTCGTCGGGGCCGATGCCCTCGATCGGGCTGATGGCGCCGCCGAGCACGTGGTAGCGGCCGCGGAACTCGCGGGTGCGCTCGATCGCGACGACGTCCTTGGGCTCCTCGACGACGCAGATGACGTCGTCGGCCCGCCGCGGGTCGCGGCAGATGCGGCACTGCTCGCCCTCGGCGACGTTGTAGCAGGT
>DASQXT010000276.1:0-10916 GCA_035639575.1 Geodermatophilus sp. | reverse complement strand
CCACCAGCCACCACGCCGCAGCCGACGGTGCCGCGCTCGACGTCGTTCACAGCTGGGTGCGGTTGACTCCCCCGCGTGGACGTCGTCGAGGGGATCTGGACCCGCGTGACCACTCCCCTGCAGCTGCCGACGGCTGTCCTCGTGGGCGCGCTCGTGGCGGCCGGCGCCGTCGTCCTCGCCCCTGCCCTGTGGCGGCCGGCCCGGACGGTCGTGACCATCGCCCACGAGGGGGCGCACGGGCTGGTGGCCCTGGCTGCGGGACGTCGGCTGTCCGGCATCCGGCTGCACTCGGACACCTCGGGGCTGACCGTGTCGGCGGGGCGGCCGACCGGCCTGGGCATGGTGCTCACCTGCGCGGCGGGCTACACCGGCCCGGCGCTGTTCGGGCTGGCAGCGGCGGCACTGCTGGCCGCCGGCCACGCGGTCGGGCTGCTGTGGGCACTGCTGGGCCTGCTCGCGCTGCTACTGGTGCAGATCCGCAACTGGTACGGGCTGTGGGCGGTGCTGGCCACCGGCGCCGTCGTCCTGGCCGTCACCGGGTGGCTCCCGCCGTCGGCGCAGGCCGCCTTCGCCGCTGCCGGCACGTGGTTCCTGCTGCTGGCCGCACCGAAGACCGTGTTCGAGCTGCAGCGGGCCCGGCGCCGCCGCGCCGCGCCGGACTCCGACGCCGACCAGCTGGCCCGCCTCACCCATCTGCCTGCGGTGCTGTGGGTCGCACTCTTCCTGCTCGTCGACGTCGGCGCGTTGCTGCTCGGCGGCTGGTGGCTGCTGGTCTAGGCCTGATCCTGGCGATCACGTGAGCAACGTGCGGACGGGAGCGATGACGACAGGGGTGCGGCAGCCGTCGCCGATCACTCGTCGTCAGAGAAGCGGTACACCACGTCGTCGATCGAGTCGGTCGCGAACGCGTACACGAACCGGAGGGGACCGTCGCCGGTGTTGCGGATGCCGTGCTCGGCGTTGCCGGGGATGAACACGGCTGACCCGGCTGCCACCGAGTGCTCGCCGCCGTCCAGGACGACGACCCCGCTGCCCTCGACGAGGTGGTAGACCTCGGCCTGGGTGTGCCGGTGCAGCCCCAGCCAGCCGCCGGGCGCCAGTTCGCTGAGACCGGTGTACAGCGAGGACGTCGGCGTCCGGTCGGCGCTGAACAGCACCCGGAAGGAGACGTTCCCGCGTACCGGGTCGTCCCACACCTCGGACTCGACCTGGCTGCTGTCGCGGACCTGTGGCTGCATCTCGGCTCCTCGGAGCTTGCTCGGTCTGAGGCGGGGTCGGCCGTGTGGCCGAGGTGGGGCACAGCCCCGGTGCTCATCACCTCGATGGTGACGAACGACCGCTCATGGGGAGGACGGGGTCCTTCCACGGTGCTGTCAGGAGGGCCCTCGTTCAGGGTCGGCCGCGCCGCCGGGGGGCCACACCGTAGGGCTGGGAGACCGGCGCGACCTCCGGAGGGGGCGGGATCGGGGCGCTGACCTCGTCCTCGGTGACGGTCAGCCGCCGCCCGTGGTGGTGCACGTCGAGCGGGTCGCCGTCCAGGAGCCGGTAGGTGGCCTCGGTCGGCGCCACGGTGACCACCAGCAGGCGCCCCTGGTAGTTGAGCCGGAAGCGCAGCCGGGTGATCCGGTCGGGCAGCCGCGGGGCGAACGTCAGCTGCCCATCGTGGTCCCGCATCCCGCCGAACCCGGCGACGGCCACCGTCCAGCCGCCGGCCAGCGAGGCGATGTGCAGGCCGTGCCCGGAGTTGCCGTGCAGGTTCTGCAGATCGGTCAGGGTGGCCTCGCCCCAGTAGTCGTAGGCCAGGGCCAGGTGGCCGGTCTCGGCGGCGACCACGGCCTGCTGGGTGGCCGACAGGGAGGAGTCGCGCACCGTCCGCGCCTCGTAGTAGGCGAAGTCGGCGGCCTTCTCCTCCGGGGTGAAGGCGTCCCCCCGCAGGTGCAGTGCCATCACCAGGTCGGCCTGCTTGACCACCTGCTTGCGGTAGATGTCGAAGTACGGGTAGTGCAGGAGCAGGGGGTAGTGGTCCGGCGGGGTGTCCTCGAAGTCCCACTCCTCGTGGTGGGTGAAGGCGTCGGACTGCATGTGCACCCCGCGCCGGGTGTCGTAGGGCACCGCCATCAGTGCGGCCGCCCGGTCCCAGCAGTCGATCTCCTCCGGCCTGACGCCCAGCCGGCCGGCCACGTCGGGCTGGCGCTTGGCCGCCGCGATCGCCTCGCGCAGGTTCCGCTGCGCCATCAGGTTCGTGTAGACGTTGTTGTCCACCACGGCGGTGTACTCGTCGGGGCCGGTGACGCCGTCGATCCGGAAGCCGTGCTCGTCGTCGAAGTGGCCCAGCGAGGCCCACAGCCGCGCGGTCTCGATGAGCAGCTCGGCGCCGTGGTCGCGGTCGAACTCCTCGTCCTCGGTGGCGTTGTGGTAGCGGACGACGGCGTCGGCGATGTCGGCGTTGATGTGGAAGGCCGCCGTCCCCGCCGGCCAGTAGCCCGACGTCTCCTCACCGCGGATGGTCCGCCAGGGGAAGGCCGCGCCGTCCAGGCCGAGCACCCGGGCCCGCTCGCGGGCCAGCTCGAGGGTCGAGTGCCGCCAGCGCAGCACGTCGCGGGCGGCCCCGGGGGCGATGTAGGTGAGCACCGGCAGCACGTAGGTCTCGGTGTCCCAGAAGGTGTGCCCGTCGTAGCCCGGGCCGGTCAGGCCCTTGGCCGGGATCGGCTGGCGCTCGGCGCGCAGCCCGGCCTGGAGCAGGTGGAAGACGCCGACCCGCACCGCCTGCTGCAGCTCGTCGTCCCCCTCGATCTCGACGTCGGCGTGCTGCCAGTGCTCGTCGAGCACCTCGCGCTGCTCGCGCAGCAGCCGCTCGAAGCCGGCCAGCTTGGCGGTGGCCAGCGCACCCTCGACCTGGTCGCGCAGCGCGGCCGCCGAGCGCCGGGAGGACCAGCCGTAGGAGAGGTACTTGACCAGCTTCACCGCCGAGCCCTGGGGCAGCCGGGCGGCGAGGGTGAAGCGGGCGAGGTCCTCCCCCGCCTCGATGTCCACCGTGGAGGTGTCGGGGACCTCGACGACGTGGTCCATGCCGGCAGCCATCCGCAGCCGGCTGCGCTGGGTGCGGTGCACCAGGACCGCGCGCTGGCCGCGGGCGACGGCCATCTCGTTGAGCAGCGGGCGGGCCAGCGCGGCGGCCGCGCGCGGGTCGTCGGCCTCCGCGCCGCTGTCGACCGGCTCGTTGGCGAGCAGGTCTGACTGCAGCGCGATGTAGAGGTCGCCCTGCCCGTCGGTGCACTCCACGGCGTACTCGATGGCGGCGATCGAGCGGCGGCGCAGCGAGACCAGCCGGGTGCTGGTCACGGTCACCACGCGGCCGTTCGGGGAGCGCCACTCGGTGCTGCGCCGCAGCACGCCGCGGCGCAGGTCCAGCGTGCGCCGGTGCTCGATGATCTCGCCGTAGTCCAGGTCCAGCGGGGTGTCGCCGACCAGCAGCCGGATCAGCTTGCCGTCGGTCACGTTGACGACCGTCTGCCCCTGCTCGGGGAAGCCGTACCCGACTTCCGCGTAGGGCAGCGGCCGCTCCTCGAAGAAGCCGTTGAGGTACGTCCCGGGGACGACGACCGGCTCGCCCTCCTCGAACGAGCCGCGCATGCCGATGTGCCCGTTGGACAGTGCGAACACCGACTCGTGGACGGCGAGCGAGGCGTGGTCCAGGCCCGTCTCGCTCAGCGCCCACGGCTCGATGGGGAAGTGCGGCCGCCCCTCGGTCACGACGTGCCCCCCTCGAGCAGCTGGGCCAGGTCCTGCACGACGACGTCCGCACCGGCGGCCTGCAGCCCGTCGGCCTGCCCGACCCGGTCGACGCCGACGACGTAGCCGAAGGAGCCCGCCCGTCCGGCGGCCACGCCGGCCAGCGCGTCCTCGAAGACGACGGCCTCGTCCGGCGGCACCCCCAGCGCGCGGGCGCCGGCCAGGAAGGTGTCCGGTGCGGGTTTGCCGCGCAGCTGCTGCGCCGCCGCGACCTCGCCGTCCACCCGGGTGTCGATGAGGTCGGCGAAGCCCCCGGCCTCGATGACCTGCCGGCCGTTGCGCGAGGCGGTGACCACCGCGGTGGCGAGGCCTGCCTCCTTGGCGGCCCGCAGGTAGCGGATCGAGCCGGGGTAGACCTCGACGCCGTGCTCGGCGAGCTCGGCGTGCACCAGCTGGTTCTTGCGCAGGCCCACCCCGTGCACCGTCGCGGCGTCCGGCGGGTCGTCGGGCGTCCCCTCGGGCAGCGTGATGCCGCGGCTGGCGAGGAAGTCGCGCACCCCGTCGAGACGCGGCTTGCCGTCCACGTAGCGGTTGTAGTCCTCCTGCGTGAACTCGGGTGCCCCCGGGTCACGGGCCCGCAGGAACTCGTCGAACGTCCGCTTCCACGCGGCCATGTGGACCGTCGCGGTCCGGGTCAGGACGCCGTCGAGGTCGAACAGGCAGGCACGGATCGGGTCGGGGAGACCGAGCACTCCCCGACGCTACCGGCGACCACGGGCCCGCGCCGCGCGGGGAAACACGCTGTTCACCGCCCGGCGCGGCCCGGCGAGCGCCCCGGGTCGCGGCTGCCTAGGGTCGGCGCGGGGACACCCGTCCCCCGCCGTCCGCCCGAGAGCCGAGGAGCCCGTCGATGGCCGAACGCCCGACGCCGCCCAGTCCCTACGACTTCCTGCCGCCGGTGCCGGGCTTCGAGGTCACCAGCGCCGACGTCACCGACGGCGCGCCGCTGGGCCAGGCCCAGGTGAGCGGGGTCATGGGTGCCGGCGGTGAGGACCGCTCGCCCCAGCTGTCCTGGTCGGGGTTCCCCGAGGGGACGAAGAGCTTCGCCGTCACCGTCTTCGACCCCGACGCCCCCACCGGAAGCGGCTTCTGGCACTGGGTGGTGGCCGACATCCCGGCCTCGGTCACCGAGCTGCCCAGCGGCGCCGGCGACCAACAGGGCTCCGGGCTGCCGGAGGGCGCGATCCAGCTGCGCAACGACGCCGGCTTCCCCGGTTTCGTCGGCGCCGCTCCCCCGGCCGGGCACGGGCCGCACCGGTACTTCGTCGCGGTGCACGCCGTGGACGTCGAGCGGCTCGACGTGCCGCCGGAGGCCTCTCCCGCGTTCCTCGGCTTCAACCTGTTCAGCCACACCCTCGCCCGCGCCGTGCTCGTCGGCACCTACGAACAGGACTGAACGGCCCCGTCTCGTACCGCAGCGCGACCGGCCGGGCGCTCAGCGCACCGAACACACGGCCGGTGCTTGAGAGTTCTCCTATCCGTTACCCCAGCTGGGCACGATGGCTCCATGGGCACGGCACACGGGGGCGGGCAGCGGCGTGTCCGCTGGTGGGCGCCGTCGGCCGTGGTCTGCTCCGTGCTGCTCGCGCTGCTGCTCACCGGGCTCTCCGTGCCCCCGTGGGCCACGGCGACGGCGGACGACGCAGCGCCCACGACATCAGCAGCCCCCGCGACACCCACGACACCCTCGGCACCCGCGACATCGGCAGCGCCCGTCCCCACGGTGGAGGACCCGGTCACACCCGCGCAGGAGGACGTCGCCCCCGCGGACATCGTCTCGGCGGTGACCGCCGCCCACGGCGACCTCGGGACCTTCGCCGTCGTCATCGCCCACCAGGAGGAGCGTCAGTCGGACGTCTCCATCCGTGCCGCCGAGGCCGTCACCGCGCAGGTGCTGGCCCGGACGGCGGGCAACGAGCTGGCCGACCGCCCCTTCCCCACCGCCTCGCTGGTCAAGGTGTTCATCGCCGCGGACGTGCTGCACCGCGCCCGCACCGGAGCGGTCACCCTGAGCCCCGCCGACCGCGCGGAGCTCGAGCTCATGATCCGCCGCTCCGACGACCCCTCCGCCTCGGACCTCTGGGTCCGCTTCAACGGCGCGCAGGCCGTCCTCGACGTCGCCGTCCGCTACGGGCTGACCGACACCGCACCGCCGCGGCGGTGGGGTCAGTGGGGCGAGACGACCACGACCGCCGCCGACCTGGCCCGCTTCCTCGCCCGCCTGCCGGTGATCGCACACCCGGACGACGCCGAGGCGCTGCTGGGCTGGATGCGCGCGGCCACCCCGATCGCCTCCGACGGCTTCGACCAGGAGTTCGGCGTCTTCGGCACCCTGCCCGGCGCCGCGGTCAAGCAGGGTTGGATGTGCTGCCTCGCCGGCCAACGCCACCTGCACTCGATGGGCGTGGTCGGCGGACGGGTCGTCGTGCTGCTCAGCGAGGTGCCCTCGTCGGTCGGCTACGACCGGGCCAAGGTGGCCCTGGACGCCGCCGCGGCGGCGGTCCCGGTGCCTCCTGCCGCCTGAGTGCTCAGCCCGCGTCGGAGAGGTCGGCCACGCCCACGGTGGCCAGGCGGGCGAAGCCGGTCCGCTCGTAGACCCGGGCCACGTCGTCGTCCCCGGCGACCAGGAACACCAGCTCGGCGGTCTCCCGCGCGTGCGCGGTCAGCGCCGAGGCCATCCCGGCGCCGAGGCCGCGACCACGCAGCCGCGGGAGCGTGGCGACGCCGACGATCTCGGTCACCTCGACGCCGTCCACGACGAGCGGGTGGTGGGTGCCGACCGCGACCGGCTCGCCGTCCTCCACCGCGACCATCATGACCGTGCGACCGGTGGCGATCCGCTCCCGCAGCACCGCGGTGCGCGGCGAGCCGACGGCCACGCCGACCGAGGCGCCGCCGGCGTCCGAGCGCGGCCCCGGGTGGGCGAAGGCGATCGAGGTCAACCGCTCGTAGCGCGGCAGCTCGGGGTCGTCGGCGCCGACCAGGTACAGCCGCACCCCGGAGGGCAGCAGCAGCTCCACCGGGTCCGCGGCGACCAGCAGCGGCGAGGAGGCCACGGTCAGCCCCGCGGCCCGGACGGCCGCCTCGACGGTGGGCGCGTCCTCGCAGACCCACTCGACCACCACCGGCAGGCCGGCGGCCTCCTGCAGCGCCACGGCGGCCCGGACGTCCTCGACGCCCACCGGCTCCCCGGGCCGCGGCCGCGCCGGGTACGGCCAGGTCGGGCTGCCGATCGGCACGTCCAGACCGCCGGCGGGCCGGATGCGCGCGTCCGGCAGCGGCGCCGCGGCGAAGTACTGCTCGACGCGCTCGAGCAGGCCCGGGGGCAGGGACACACGGGCACCCTAGACGGGCGGGACGCCGACGTCCGCTCGATCGCCGGTCGGACGGCCCTGCCCCACCCGGGCGGGTGAGCTGGAGAGGCCGGACGGCACGATGGAGTCCGTGACAGCAGTGGGATGGGCGGCGTGACGGCAGCGGCACGGCCCCAGGTGTCGCCCTACGCGGTGTTCGACCGCGACTCGTGGCGTGCGCTCGCGGCGGGCGGCTCGCTGCCGCTCGACGCGACGCAGCTGGAGTCGCTGGCCAGCCTCGGCGACCGGATCGACCTCGACGAGGTCGCGACGGTCTACCTGCCGCTGGCCGGGCTGCTGCGGCTCCACGTGGAGGCCAGCAGGCGGCTGTGGGCGGCCCGCAGCGAGTTCCTGGGCGACTCGACGGCCAAGGTGCCCTACGTCATCGCGGTGGCCGGCAGCGTCGCCGTCGGCAAGAGCACCACCTCCCGGCTGCTGCAGACCCTGCTGGCGGCCGGCCCCGGCAACCCGCGGGTCGACCTCGTGACCACCGACGGGTTCCTGCTGCCCAACGCCGAACTGGAGGCGCGCGGGCTGCTCGGCCGCAAGGGCTTCCCGGAGAGCTACGACCGGCGGGCGCTGCTGCGCTTCCTGGCCGAGGTCAAGTCCGGCCGGGGCCAGGTCAGCGCCCCGCTGTACGACCACCAGGCCTACGACGTCGTCCCCGGTGGCCGACAGGTCGTCGACGGGCCCGACATCCTCGTGCTGGAGGGGCTCAACGTGCTGCAGGCGGGCCGCCGGGCCGACGGCCGCGCGCCCGAGGTGTTCCTCTCGGACTTCTTCGACTACTCCGTCTACGTCGACGCCGCGGAGCCCGACATCCAGCACTGGTACGTCGAGCGCTTCCTCGCGCTGCGGCGCACGGCGTTCGCCGACACCGGCGCCTACTTCCACCGGTTCGCCGACCTGACCGACGAACAGGCCCGCCAGACCGCCCTGAGCATCTGGGCGGCGGTCAACGGCCCCAACCTGCGCGACAACATCGCGCCGACCCGCTCGCGCGCCCGGCTGGTGCTGCAGAAGGCCGCCGACCACGAGGTCCGCCGCGTCCTGCTCCGCAAGATCTGACGCGGGCCCTCCCCCTTCAACTGGGGCTGTTCGCCTATAGGGGGTGGGGCGACGGCGCTGTTGGGGATAACGGCGATGCGCAGTGTGACGGGTCGTCCATCACCCCGGCCGTGATCATGGGGTTGTGTCGGCCGACACGCGACGACGCGCCATGGCGGCCGACAACTACCCCATGATCAACTCGAAGCACGCTGACCTGGCCGCCGACGGCCGACGCGACGGCTGTGGCGCCGGCGATCCCGGGTCGTCAGGAGGCCCGGCGTGGTCGGCGCCCGGCGCGAGAGCCGATTCCTCGTCGCCGGACAGCCGCGATCCCGGAGGACGACGGCACCCCTGCCCCATGACCGCCCGTCTCTCACGGGCGGACCGGCGACGTGCCAGTTGGGGATAACGGAGATGGAGCAGCGCGTGAGGGCTGTGGTGCCGGTCGTCGACCGGCACCACAGCCCGAGCGCGTCAGGATGCGTCCACCGCCCGGCCCCGCCTCCTCGCCCGCGCAGACCGCCGCGGGGACGGCCGTCAGGCCTGGGCGCCTGCGGGGACGGCGTCGACCGCCGTCCCCAGGTCGTCCGGTGCGCCCTGGCTGCGGTCGGGGACGCTGGCCACCGGGCCCGGCGCCGGCTCGGGCTCGGCGAAGGCCTCCGGCGAGGGGCAGGAGCAGACCAGGTTGCGGTCGCCGTAGGCCTGGTCGATCCGCCGCACCGGCGCCAGGTAGCCGCGGCCGCGCAGCCCCGGCACCGGGTAGACGGCGGTCTCGCGCGGGTACGGCCGCTCCCACTCCCCCGCCACCATGGCGAGGGTGTGCGGGGCGTTGCGCAGCGGGTTGTCGGCGCGGTCGTACTCGCCGGTGGCGACCTTCTCGATCTCGGCGCGGATGGCGACCATCGCGTCGACGAAGCGGTCGAGCTCGCCCTTGTCCTCGCTCTCGGTCGGCTCGACCATCAGCGTGCCGGCGACCGGGAAGCTCATCGTCGGGGCGTGGAAGCCGAAGTCGATCAGCCGCTTGGCGATGTCGTCGTTGGTGATGCCGGTGGCCTTGGTCAGGGGCCGGATGTCGAGGATGCACTCGTGCGCGACCAGCCCGTCGGCGCCGGTGTAGAGCACCGGGTAGTGCTCCCGCAGACGCGCGGCGACGTAGTTCGCGGCCAGGATGGCGTGCTCGGTGGCCTGCAGCAGCCCGTCGGGCCCCATCAGCCGCAGGTACGCCCAGGAGATCGGCAGGATGCCGGCCGATCCCCACGGCGCCGCCGAGACCGTCGGGCCCCGGGTTCCCGTGTCGACCAGCGGGTGGCCGGGCAGGAAGGGCACCAGGTGCTCCCGGACGCCGATCGGCCCGACGCCGGGGCCGCCGCCGCCGTGCGGGATGCAGAAGGTCTTGTGCAGGTTGAGGTGGCTGACGTCGGAGCCGAACCGGCCGGGCCTGGCCAGGCCGACCATCGCGTTGAGGTTGGCGCCGTCGACGTAGACCTGGCCGCCGGCGTCGTGCACCGCGCCGCAGATCTCCTGGATGTCGGCCTCGAACACCCCGTGCGTCGACGGGTAGGTGATCATGATCGCGGCCAGCCGCTCGGCGTGCTGGTCGACCTTGGCGTGCAGGTCGGCGACGTCGACGTTGCCGGCCTCGTCGCAGGCCACGACGACGACCCGCATGCCGGCCATGACGGCGCTGGCGGCGTTGGTGCCGTGCGCCGACGACGGGATGAGGCAGACGTCGCGGTGCTCCTCACCGCGGGAGCGGTGGTAGCCGCGGATCGCCAGCAGCCCGGCGAGCTCGCCCTGCGAGCCGGCGTTGGGCTGCACGCTGACCGCGGCGTAGCCGGTGACCTCCGCCAGGGCGCCGCACAGCTCGTCGATCAGCTGCCGGTAGCCGCGGGCCTGCTCGGCCGGGGCGAACGGGTGCAGCTGGGCGAACTCCGGCCAGGTGATCGCGGCCATCTCCACCGCGGAGTTCAGCTTCATCGTGCACGACCCCAGCGGGATCATCGTGCGGTCCAGTGCGAGGTCCTTGTCCGACAGCGAGCGCAGGTAGCGCAGCAGCGCGGTCTCCGAGCGGTGCGCGGAGAAGACCGGGTGGGTGAGGAACGGGGTGCGGCGGCGCAGCTCGGCCGGCAGCGCGTCGGCACCGCCGTCGGTGAGCGCCGCCCTGCCCTCGTCGGTGCTGTCGGCCGGCACCCCGAAGGCCTCGGCGACCGTGCGCAGGATCTCCAGGGTTGTGGTCTCGTCGCAGGCGACGCCGACGGTGTCGGGGTCCACCAGCCGCAGGTTGATCCGCCGCTCGGCGGCGGCGGCGACCACGTCGGCGGCACGGCCGGGGACCCGGGCCTGCACCGTGTCGAAGAACCGGTCGTGGACGACCTCGACGCCCGCGGCGCGCAGCCAGCCGGCCAGGGTCTGCGCGCTGCGGTGCACGCGGGCGGCGATCGCCGTGAGGCCCTCGGCCCCGTGGTAGACGGCGTAGGCGCCGGCCATGACGGCGAGCAGCACCTGGGCGGTGCAGATGTTGCTGGTGGCCTTCTCCCGGCGGATGTGCTGCTCGCGGGTCTGCAGGGCGAGGCGCAACGCGGGACGGCCTGCGCTGTCGACGCTGGTGCCGACGAGCCGGCCGGGCAGCTGGCGGGCCAGCCCCTCGCGGACGGACAGGTAGCCGGCGTGCGGGCCGCCGTAGCCCATGGGGACGCCGAAACGCTGAGTCGTGCCGCAGAC
>DASQXT010000275.1:0-14359 GCA_035639575.1 Geodermatophilus sp. | reverse complement strand
CGGTCAGGTGGACGAGGACGCCGGCGCTCACGTCCGCCGATCCTGCCCCGGAGCGCACGGCGGCCCGACGGGTGGGAGACGATCGGCCGCGTGGACGGCGAGACGGGCCCGACGGAGTGGGGGACCACCGTCGGCGTCGGGCCGTGGCCGGGGCCGTGGCCGGCGGACCCGCGCTACGACCCCGAGCTGCTGGCGCACGGCGACCGGCGCAACGTCGTCGACAGGTACCGCTACTGGAGGGTCGAGGCGATCGTCGCCGACCTCGACGCCCGGCGGCACCCGTTCCACGTCGCGATCGAGAACTTCGGCCACGACCTCAACATCGGGACGGTGGTGCGGACGGCGAACGCGTTCCTGGCCGCCGAGGTGCACGTCGTGGGCCGCCGTCGCTGGAACCGCCGGGGGGCGATGGTCACCGACCGCTACCAGCACCTGCGCCACCACCCGGACGTCGGCGCGCTGGCCGCCCACGCGGCCCGGGAGGGGCTGACGCTGGTCGCCGTCGACAACGGACCGGGCGCGGTCCCGCTGGAGACCGCCGACCTGCCGGAGCGGTGCGTGCTGCTCTTCGGTCAGGAGGGGCCGGGACTGACGCCGGAGGCCCGCGCAGCCGCCTCCACGACCGTCTCCATCACCCAGTTCGGCTCGACGCGGTCGATCAACGCCGGCGTGGCGGCGGGTATCGCGATGCACGCCTGGATCCGGCAGCACGCCCGGCCGGGTCTCAGGTGAGCGGCGGGTCCGGGTCGATGCCCCGGGCGGTCAGGGCGGCCTCCACGGCCTCGCACACCGTGCGGACCACCGCCACCCGCGCCCACCGCTTGTCCTCCGCGGCGACCACGTGCCAGGGGCCCGCCGGGGTGTCGGTCCGCTCCAGCATCTCCTCGACCGCCGCCTCGTAGGCCGGGCGCTTCTCGCGGTTGCGCCAGTCCTCGTCGGTGAGCTTCCACGCGCGGTAGGGGTCGTCGCGGCGGGACTCGAAACGGCGCAGCTGCTCCTCGGGGGAGAGGTGCAGCCAGAACTTGACGATCACGGCGCCCTCGGCGGCGAGGGTCGACTCGAGGTCGACGATCTCGCCGTACGCACGGCGCCACGCGTCCTCGACCGCGAAGCCCTCGACCCGCTCCACGAGCACCCGCCCGTACCAGGTGCGGTCGAGCACGGCCATCCCGCCCCAGCCGGGGAGGACCGGCCAGAAGCGCCACAGGAAGTGGTGCCGCTTCTCGTCGTGGGTGGGGGCGGCGAACTGGGCGACCCGCACGTGCCGGGGGTCGAGCCGCTCGACCAGGCGCTTGATCGCGCCCCCCTTGCCCGAGGCGTCCCAGCCCTCGAACAGCACCAGCAGCGGCGGCCCGATCTCGCCCGGGCCGATCTGCCCGCCGAGGAGCAGGCGCAGGTGCACCAGCCTCTTCTGCACGGCCTTGAGCTGCTCCTTCTCCTCCTTCTTGGACAGCTGCAGGGTCAGGTCCACGTCGGCGAGCCGGCTCATGCCGGCCAGCGTGGCAGGACGTGGCGCGGCTCACCTGCCGAGTCCACGGCGCGCCAGGTGCCGTCCCGGGTCGCGGCTGCCGATGACAGGGAGACGGCACCGCACCCGGCGAGGCAGGGGAGGACATGGGCTCCAGTCATCCGGACGACGTCGACCAGCTGCCGGTCCCGGCCGATCCCGGCGCTCCCGACGGGACACCCGGACCGATCGACTGGGACGACGCCTGGCTGCCCGAGTGGCTGGGCGACGAGACGGGCGGGACGCCCCCCGAGGACGCCGCTCCCGAGCAAGAGGCCGCTCCCGGGCAAGAGGCCGCTCCCGGGCCGGACGCCGCTCCCGAGCAGGACGCTGAGGAGCCGGACGCCGGACCCGAGCCCGACAGCGGGCAGCCGGACGCCGACCCGGTGCCGGACGCCGGGGAGCCGGTCGCCGTGCGCGGGCCGGACCGGGAGGACCAGGAGGACGTCGAGGGCGCGCTCGACGCGGCGGACCCGGAGGACGGGGAGGACCCGGAAGACCCGGAGGACCCGGGGGATCTGCCAGATGTCGAGGCGGTGCCGGATGCGGACGACCAGCACGCCCCGCGGCCGGAGCCGGCACCGGTGGCGGTCCCCGCCGACGACCTCCTGTCCGCGGACCCCGACGACGGGCCGGCCGGACCCGCCACCGCGGACGCCGGGCCGGCGGGAGCCACCGCCGAGCCGGCCGAGACGGCCGAGCCGGTCGATGCGGTCGCCACGCGACTGCAGCCCGCGCCCGTCCGGGTCGTCGTCGGCGCCCGCGCCCCGTCGCGTCGGCGCGCGCTCTCCGTGGCGGCCGGCCTGCTCGTCGCCGGGGCGGTCGCCGCGGCGTCTCTGCTGGCCGCCCGGTCCGAGGCGCCGGTCCCGGCCGCGGACGCGGCCGCGCCGACCACCTCCGCCCCGGCGGTGTCCGGCCGGGCCACCCCTCGACCGACGCCGGCCCCCGCGCCGGTGACCCCGCCCGCGACGACGGTGACCCCGCCCGCGACGACGGTGGCACCGCCGCCGCCCACGCCGTCGGCACCGGCCGCGCCCGCTTCCCCGCGGTCCGCCGACGTGACCAGGACACCGCCGAGGGTCGCGGCCGTGGCACCCCCGCGCCCCGCCGGGACCCCGGCGCCGGTCGTACCGGTCGCCGTCCCCGGGACGACGGACCCGGTCCACCTCGTCGTCGTCCCCACGGAGCCGGACAGCACCGGATCCGCACCGGACCGCACCCCGGTCGTGGAGCCGACGGACCCGACCGGCCCCGACGAGACGACGGACGACACCTCGGACGACGTGACGGAGAGCGACGGGAGCGGCGATCCCGAGTCCCCGACCGGACCGGAGTCGACCACCCCGCCATCGCCCGAGGACCCGGAGGGGTCGCAGGAGGACCCCGGGGGATCGGGGGAGTCGGAGGAGCCCGTCCCCGGGGGCGACGCCACCTCGACGCCGTCCGACGTGCCCGGGACCCCGGAGCTCCCGCTGCAGCCGTAGGTGACCGGTCCGGGAGCGTGATCTCCCCCGCGGTCCGGTCGACGGGAGCCCCGGGGTGGGAGCATGGGGGTGCCATGACTGCCCTCCCCCTCGTGTTCGAGGCCCCCCGCCGGGGCAAGCCGCCGCGCCACCTCGCCGACCTCACCCGCGAGGAGGCCCGCGCCGCGGTCACCGAGCTGGGCCAGCCGGCCTTCCGGGCCGACCAGCTCGCCCGGCACTTCTACCGGGGTGTGACCGACCCGGCGCAGATGACCGACCTGCCGGCCGCGGTGCGCGAGGAGCTCACCGGCGCGCTGCTGCCCGGCCTGCTCACGCCGGTGCGGACGCTGAGCGCCGACGGCGGCCGCACCCGCAAGACGCTGTGGCGGCTGCACGACGGCGCGCTGGTCGAGAGCGTGCTCATGCGCTACCCGGACCGGGCCACCGTCTGCATCTCCAGCCAGGCCGGCTGCGGCATGGCCTGCCCCTTCTGCGCCACCGGCCAGAACGGGCTGACCCGCAACCTCTCGGCCGCGGAGATCATCGGCCAGGCGGTCGCCGCGGCCGCGGCGATGGCGAACGGCGAGGTCCCCGGCGGCCCCGGCCGGCTGTCCAACGTCGTCTTCATGGGCATGGGCGAGCCGCTGGCGAACTACGCGCGCGTCCGCAAGACCCTCGACGCCCTCGTGACGCCCGCGCCGCACGGGCTGGGGTTGTCGCAGCGCTCGATCACGGTGTCCACCGTCGGCGTCGTCCCGGCGATCCGGCGGCTGACCGAGGAGGGGCTGCACGTCACCCTCGCGGTGAGCCTGCACGCGCCCGACGACGAGCTGCGCGACACCCTGGTGCCGATCAACACGCGCTGGAAGGTCGACGAGGTCGTCGACGCCGCCGACGCCTACGCCGCCCGCACCGGCCGGCGGTACTCGGTGGAGTACGCGCTCATCCGCGACGTGAACGACCAGCCCGAGCGCGCCGACCTGCTCGGCCGGCTGCTGCGCGGCCGGCTCGCGCACGTCAACCTCATCCCGCTCAACCCGACGCCGGGCAGCCGCTGGGACGCCAGCCCGCTGCCCGCGCAGCGCGAGTTCGTCGCACGGCTGCGAGCGCACGGCGTGCCGACGACGGTCCGCGACACCCGCGGCCAGGACATCGACGGCGCGTGCGGTCAGCTCGCCGCGGCCGACCGGGTGGACGGCGTCCCGACCGTGGCCCTGCCGCAGCCGTCCCTCGAGCCGCCCGTGGAGCTCGGCGCAGAGGCCGACGCGTGAGTGCGGAGGCTCCGCAGGCGGAGGCGCACGAGCACAGCCACGCCGACGTCTCCGGCGGGTGGCTGCGCGCGGCGGTCTTCGGCGCGATGGACGGGCTGGTGACCAACACGGCCCTGGTGGCCGGCGTGGGCGGCGGCGGGGCGTCGTCCCGGGCGATCGTGCTCTCCGGCGTGGCCAGCCTGGTGGCCGGGGCGATCTCCATGGCGCTGGGGGAGTACACCTCGGTGCGCACGCAGAACGAGCAGCTCGACCTCGAGGTGGAGAAGGAGCGCCGCGAGCTGGAGCGCAACCCGCGCGGCGAGCTCGCCGAGCTGGTGCAGATGCTGCAGGTCCGGGGGGTCGACACCGACCTCGCCCAGGAGGTGGCCGTCCAGCTGCACCGCGACCCCGACACCGCGCTGCGGCTGCACGTCGTCGCCGAGCTGGGGCTCAACCCGGCCGACAAGCCCTCGCCGTGGACGGCGGCGGTCTCCTCGTTCCTCACCTTCGGCACCGGCGCGGTGATCCCGCTGCTGCCCTACCTTCTCGGCTTCTCCGTCCTCGCCGCCGCCTTGGTGTGCGGGGCGGTGGGTCTGGCCGCGGCGGGCGCGCTGTCGTCGCGCTTCACCCCCCGGCCCTGGTGGTACGCCGCCCTGCGGCAGCTGCTCTTCGGCGCGGTCGCGGCCGGTGTCACCTACGCGATCGGACTGGCGATCGGCGCCGGCGTCTCCTGAGCCTCAACGGCACGACAGCCCGGCGGCCCTCAGCGCCTGTGCGGTCTCCCGGGTCGGCCAGGCGACCGGGACCGGGCCGTCCCTGGAGTCGGCGGGCAGCGTGCTGGTCCCGGTCGGGTCCACACCGGCCAGTGAGGCCAGCTCGACCGACGAGGTGCTCCCGTCGGTCGTCAGCGCGCCCGAGACCGTCCACGCCACCCCCGGCAGTCGCCAGGGCTGCGTCCCGAGGTCGTGCACGGCACCGGCGAGCGCGGTGAGCGCCGTCCGCACTGCAGTGGACCGTCCCTCTGGCTCGGCCGGCGCGGGAACCCACGCGCCGTCGACCAGGTGCTCCGTGTGGCGGGAGCGCACCAGAGCCAGGGCGGTGCGCCCGTCGACGTGCTGCGGACCGGCCCGGTCGATCTGCAACCCCGCAGCCGGGTCCCGCACGGGCCGAGCGACGTCGAGGTCGAGTCCGCCGACGGAGTCGACGATCGCGGCGAAGCCGGCCAGGTCCACGGTCACCAGGTGGTCGGTGGGGATCCCGAGGCTGCACAGTGCATCGACGGTCACCTGCGGTCCGCGTTGCCAGGTGACGGCCAGCCGCTCGGGGACCACGCGGTCGGTGCGGACCATCAGGTCGCGCGGGACCGACAGCACCGAGGTCCGGTCGCCGTCGACGTGCACCACCAGGACGACGTCGGCCCTGGTGCCGGGTACGTCCTCGGCGCTGCCGTACTCGGCGACCGACGCACCGGCGGGCAGGTGCTCCCGCGAGTCCAGGCCGACCAGCACCCAGGTCTGGCCGTCGGAGTCGTCGGCGTGGAGGTCGACGGCGACCTCGTCGACGCGGTCGGCGAGCAGTGCGACGTCCGCAGCGAGCGCGACCAGCAGCAGGACGAGGCCGGCGAGGGCGATCCGCGTCCACCCCCGCCGTCTCGGGAACGCCCGACGCCGGCCAGGGGAGCCCTGGCCGGCGTCGGGGTCGTGCGGTGCGATCACGCTCAGGCCTGGGAACCCTCCGCGGACCGGCGGCGGGCGGCGAACACCAGGCCGCCGCCCAGCGCCAGGGCACCCACGCCCAGACCCAGCGGGAGGGCGACGTCGGCGCCGGTGTAGGCCAGGCTCGAGGACGACGCGTTCGAGGTGCCCGCGGCCGCGGCCACGGTGAAGGACTCCTGGAAGTAGGTGCCCATGCTGCCCTCGTAGACCAGGGTGTGCTCACCGGTGGGGGTGCCGGCCGGGACGGTGAACTCGACGGTCACGGTGCCGTTGTCGTCGGCGGTGAACGTGCCGACCGTCTGCGGGGTCGAGTGCAGGGTCACCGTGACGACCTCCTTCGGCTGGAAGCCGGTGAGGACCTTGACGACCTTGCGGCCCGGGGCCGCGTTGTCACCGGTGGCGGAGCCGCCGTCCGGGCTGGCGACGCCCGCGGTGTTGGCCTGCGAGCCGCGGATCACCCCGGTCGGCTTGACCTCCGGTGTCGCGGGGGTGGGGGCCGCGGTCTCGGTCGGGGGGGTCGGCGTGGTGGCACCGGCCAGGGTCACGGTGGCGACCGGGTACACGATCTCCGTGGTGTAGGTGGCCCCCTCCTCGTAGAGCCCCAGGTAGTCGACGCAGGCGGCGTGGACGTCGTAGGCACCCGGCTCCGTGCCGGCGTCGAAGGCCAGCTCCGCCGACCACGTGCCGCCCTCGATCCACCGCACCTCGCTGCCGAGCCCGTACTCGCTGCCATCGTCGATGAAGACCACGACCACGTTGGGGTTGCCCGGGACACCCTCGGGGCAGTCGGCACCGGAGACGGTGAAGGTCTCCTCGGCCTCCACCGTGGACGGAGCGACGATCGGGGCCGCGGGGGCGGCCAGGGCGGCGGGGGCGAGCAGCAGGCCGGTGGCCACGGTGGTGGCGGTCAGGCCGGTCACGGCTGCGGCGCGGGTGGTGCGGGACATCGACGGCTCTCCGCTCGGTCGGGAGTCCGGGCACTCCGGACTTCTCTCGACCTGTCTATCGACTGGGAGCCGCCTGAGCTGTAGCTGAGAGTCACCAAGCTCTGACGGATCGTCGGCTAAACCTGACGATGCCGCCCCGACAGGCTCAGGTGGCACATCCGTCACACCGGCGCGGGCGGGGAGCGACGGTCGACTCGCTCCCGGTGGGCCGCAGCGTCCGAATGCCGTCCCGACCTCGCGTCCCACCCGGTGCGGCGCTCACTGCCGAGGCCCACGACGACGCCCGCCACTCCCCACGGACGGCGAGAGGCCCGTCCCCTGCGGCAGGGGACGGGCCTCTCGGGCGCTCGCGGCTACTTGGCGCGCCAGGCGTTGCGGCGGCGGCGCCAGTCGAGCAGCAGGATCAGGACCATCAGCGCGGCGATCGCGACCACCCAGATGTCCTCGATCCGGCCCTCGTGGTTGCCGTAGAGGTAGGCGAGCATGAACAGCGTCGCGATGACCCCGCCGATGCGGCCCCACTTGCCGGTCTCGCCGTGCCAGCCCCACTCCTCGGGGCGCTCGTGCTCGACGGGTTGGGCCCCGGCACGGACGACGGCCTCCTCGCGGTTGGGCTGGTTGACCCGCGCGGTCGCGGGGTTGTCCACGGAGATCCGCTCGCGGTGGGTCTGCTCGCTCACGCCACCATCCTGCCAGCACCTCGTCGGCGGCACCCACCGAGGGAGGGCGGCGCGTCGGGGAGGATGCGCCCGTGGACGGCGTGCGCGAGGTGACGGTGCTGGGCTCCACCGGGTCGATCGGCCGGCAGGCGATCGCGGTGGCCGAGCAGAACCCCGACCGGCTGCGGATCACCGGCCTGGCCGCCGGCGGTGGGGACGTCGCCCGGCTGGCCGAGCAGGCGCTGTCCCTCGGCGTCCGCACCGTCGCCGTGGCGCGGGCGACCGCCGCCCAGGACCTCCAGCTGGCCTTCTACGCCGCGGCCTCCAAGCGCGGCTGGTCGAGGGGCGAGTTCACGCTGCCGGAGATCCTCGCCGGACCGCGGGCGGCCGAGGAGCTCGCCGCCCGCCCGGCCGACGTCGTCCTCAACGGCATCACCGGCTCGATCGGGCTGCGGCCCACGCTGTCGGCGCTGCGGGCCGGGCGCACGGTCGCGCTGGCCAACAAGGAGTCGCTCGTGGCCGGCGGGGCGCTGGTCACCGCCGCGGCCGCCCCCGGGCAGCTGGTGCCGGTCGACTCAGAGCACTCTGCGCTGGCCCAGTGCCTGCGCGGCGGGCGCAGGAGCGAGGTGGCCCGGCTGGTGCTCACCGCCAGCGGCGGGCCG
The DNA here is from genome assembly GCA_035639575.1 of Geodermatophilus sp. Classification (GTDB taxonomy): domain Bacteria; phylum Actinomycetota; class Actinomycetes; order Mycobacteriales; family Geodermatophilaceae; genus Geodermatophilus. Next base: position 6,156 of record DASQXT010000275.1, on the reverse strand, counting down.
TTCCGCGGCCGCAGCGCCGCCGAGCTGGCCGACGTCACCGTCGAGCAGGCGCTGGCGCACCCGACCTGGGACATGGGCCCGGTCGTGACGATCAACTCGGCGACCCTGGTCAACAAGGGCCTGGAGCTCATCGAGGCGCACCTGCTCTTCGACGTCCCCTTCGCCGACATCGACGTGGTGGTGCACCCGCAGTCGATCGTGCACTCGATGGTGACCTTCGCCGACGGCGCGACCATCGCCCAGGCCAGCCCGCCGGACATGCGGCTGCCGATCGCGCTGGCCCTGGCCTGGCCCGACCGGCTGCCCCGCGTCCAGCCGGCGCTGGACTGGGCGACGGCGAGCAGCTGGGAGTTCACCCCGCTGGACGACGCGGCGTTCCCCGCCGTGTCGCTGGCCCGGTCCGCCGGTGAGGCGGGGGGCGTGGTGCCGGCGCTCTACAACGCCGCCAACGAGGAGGCGGTCGCGGCCTTCCTGGCGGGTCGCCTGCCGTTCCGGGGCATCGTCGACCTCGTCGCGCGTACCCTCGACGACGCGCCGGACCTCGGCGCACCCACCTGCGTCGAGGACGTGCTGGCCGCGGAGAAGTGGGCCCGGGAGCACGCCCGGGGCGTCATCGCCGGAGGCTGAACTGAGCGGAGCACTCCTCACCGTCCTCGGGATCGTCCTCTTCGCGCTCGGGCTGCTGTTCTCGATCGCCTTCCACGAGTTCGGCCACTTCGCCTGGGCGCGGAAGTTCGGCATGCGGGTGCCGCAGTTCATGGTCGGCTTCGGCCCGACCGTCTTCTCCCGCACCCGCGGGGAGACCGAGTACGGCGTCAAGGCCGTCCCGCTCGGCGGCTACATCCGCATCATCGGGATGATCCCGCCGGCCGAGGAGAACGAGAGCAAGCGGGCGACCCGCATGCGGTCGTTCATCGCCGAGGTCCGCGGCGCGGCGCTCGACGACGTCCGCCCCGGTGACGAGCGCCGGGTGTTCTGGGCCAAGCCCTGGTGGCAGCGGGTCGTCGTGATGTTCGCCGGCCCCTTCCACAACCTGGTGCTGGCCATCGTCTTCTTCACCGTCGTGCTGGTCGGCTTCGGCGTCCCCGGGACGACGACGACCATCGCGTCGGTCCCCCAGTGCGTGCTGCCGGCCACCTCGACCGCCACCACCTGCCCCGCCGACGCGGCCCTCTCGCCGGCGGCCGCGGCCGGGCTGCGGGCCGGGGACACGATCGTCGCCATCGACGGCCGGCCGGTCAGCCAGGTCCCCGACGCCGGCCAGGAGGACCGGGCCACCGGCTGGCAGCAGGTCCAGGACGCCATCCGGGTCAGCACCGGCACGCCGATCGTGCTCACCGTGGCACGGGACGTCGACGGCGACACCCAGCGGCTGGACCTCACGGTCACCCCCATCGCCAACACCATCCGGGTCGACCGGGACGGCGACGGCGAGGCCGACGGCACCGAGACGGTCGGCTACATCGGGGTCAGCGCCGCGCAGACCTACGTCCGGCAGCCGGTCACCGCCGTCCCCGGCTACATCGGCGACGTCCTCGTCCGGTCGGTGGACCGGCTGGTCGAGATCCCCGAGCGGATCCCGCAGTTGTTCCGCGCGGCCTTCCTGGGGGAGGAGCGCGACCCGAACGGGCCGATCGGCGTCGTCGGCGTCAGCCGGATCTCCGGTGAGGTCTTCGCGTTCCAGGACTTCACCACGACCGAGAAGGTCAGCTTCTTCTTCCAGCTGCTGGCCAGCGTCAACCTGGTGTTGTTCCTGTTCAACCTGCTGCCGATCTACCCGCTCGACGGCGGGCACGTGGCCGGCGCGCTGTACGAGAAGGCGCGCGCGGTCGTCGCCCGGCTGCGCGGCCGGCCCGACCCGGGACCGTTCGACATCGCCCGGCTGATGCCGGTCGCCTACGTCGTCGCCGGGTTGTTCGTCGCGCTGTCGGGCCTGCTGCTGGTCGCCGACATCGTCAACCCGATCACCCTGCGGTAGCCGCGGCAGGTGTTCCACCCCACGTCACCGGCACCGACCTGTGACGGAGGGCGATACTCGTGGTCATGGCCATCCCCGTCGGTCTCGGCATGCCCGCTGCACCCCCGCCCGTCCTCGCTCCCCGGCGCAAGACGCGTCAGCTCATGGTCGGCGACGTCGGCGTCGGCAGTGACCACCCGGTCAGCGTGCAGTCGATGACGACGACCAAGACCGCTGACATCAACGCCACGCTGCAGCAGATCGCCGAGCTCACCGCCTCGGGCTGCCAGATCGTGCGGGTCGCCGTCCCGGACACCGACGACGCCGAGGCGCTGCCGATCATCGCCAGGAAGTCGCAGATCCCGGTCATCGCCGACATCCACTTCCAGCCGCGCTACGTCTTCGCGGCGATCGACGCCGGCTGCGCCGCGGTCCGCGTCAACCCCGGCAACATCAAGAAGTTCGACGACAAGGTCGGCGAGATCGCCCGGGCGGCCAAGGACGCCGGCATCCCGATCCGGATCGGCGTCAACGCCGGGTCGCTGGACAAGCGGCTGCTCGCCAAGTACGGCAAGGCCACGCCCGAGGCGCTGGTCGAGTCGGCGCTGTGGGAGTGCTCGCTGTTCGAGGAGCACGACTTCCGCGACATCAAGATCTCGGTCAAGCACAACGACCCCGTGGTCATGGTGCGCGCCTACGAGCTGCTGGCCGCCCGGTGCGACTACCCGCTGCACCTCGGCGTCACCGAGGCCGGCCCGGCCTTCCAGGGGACCATCAAGTCCGCGGTGGCCTTCGGCGCGCTGCTCTCCCAGGGCATCGGCGACACCATCCGCGTCTCCCTCTCGGCCCCGCCGGCCGAGGAGGTCAAGGTCGGCAACCAGATCCTCGAGTCCCTGAACCTGCGCCAGCGCGGCCTGGAGATCGTCAGCTGCCCGTCCTGCGGGCGCGCCCAGGTCGACGTCTACACCCTGGCCGACGAGGTCACCGCCGGGCTCGACGGGCTGGAGGTGCCCCTGCGCGTGGCCGTCATGGGCTGCGTCGTCAACGGCCCGGGCGAGGCCCGCGAGGCCGACCTCGGCGTGGCGTCGGGCAACGGCAAGGGGCAGATCTTCGTGAAGGGCGAGGTGATCAAGACCGTGCCCGAGTCGCAGATCGTCGAGACCCTGATCGAGGAGGCCATGCGCCTCGCCGGTGCGGCCGCCGACGAGGGGACGCCGTCCGGCCCGCCCGTCGTCACCGTCGGCTGACCGGTCCGGTGCTGCGCTCGCCGGTGTCCTCCACCCCGCCCACCACCGCCGTGTCCTCCGCCCCGACGGCGCGGGTCCTCGACGAGACCGACGAGCCCGCCGTCCGCGCCCTGCTCGCCAGCGACCCGGTGGCGGCCTGCGTCATCGCCGGGCGGATCGAGGCCGTGGGCACCTCCGCCGCGGCCCTCGGCGCCCCGCTGTGGGGGGTGGAGAGCGGGCGCTCGCTGGACGCGATCTGCCTGGCCGGGGCGAACCTGATCCCGTTCGCCCGGCCCGGGGCCGAGCGGCCGGCGGCCGCCGCCTTCGCCGAGCGCGCCCGCCGCGCCGGACGGCGCTGCTCGACCATCGTCGGCCCGGCCGCCTCCGTGGACCCGCTGTGGCAGCTGCTGGAGCCCTCGTGGGGGCCGGCCCGCGACCACCGGCCCCGCCAGCCGCTGCTGGCCATCGAGGGCCCGCCGGCGATCGCCCCGGAGCCGCGGGTGCGGCCGGTGCGGCCGGTCGAGCTCGACGTCCTGCTGCCGGCCGCGGTGGCCATGTTCACCGAGGAGGTCGGGGTCAGCCCGCTGCGGGTGGACGGTGGCGTCGGCTACCGCGCCCGCGTCGCCGACCTGGTCCGCGCCGGCCAGTCGCTGGCCTGGATCGAGAGCGGCGAGGTGCTGTTCAAGGCCGAGATCGGCGCGGTCTCCCGAGGCGTCTGCCAGGTGCAGGGCGTCTGGGTCGCCCCCGACCACCGCGGCCGCGGCATCGGCGCCGCCGGCACCGCGGCCGTCGTCGAGTACGCGCGCACCGCGATCGCGCCGGTGGTCAGCCTCTACGTGAACGACTTCAACGCCTCCGCCCGCGCCGCGTACGCCCGGGTCGGGTTCCGCGAGGTCGGGCAGTTCGCCAGCGTCCTGTTCTGAGAGAGGACCCCTCACCCCCGCCACTCGCAAGCTCGCGGCCGGACCCTGCGAGGGGGCCGGCCTCCTGGACCCCTCCCGGCGACCGGTGATCGGACGGCCACGGCCCGCCGACCGCTTCCCGGGGATGGACGTCCTCGTCTGGAACGCTGTCTGCCCGTGCGCACACGTCGGGGGACCGTCCTGGGGTCCACGCTCACCCTGCTGGCCGTGCCGGTCCTGGCGGCCTGTTCCGGCAACGCCGAGGACGACGTCCGCTCCGCGGCCGAGGCCTTCCTCGCCGACTGGGCGGCCGGGGACACCGCGGCCGCCGCCGGCGCCACCACGGACGCGGGTGTCGCAACCGCCCTGCTGGAGCAGACCGCGGGCGACCTGCCCGAGGCCGTGCTGCGCCCCGAGGTCGGGCAGGTGACCGTCGAGGACGGCACCGCCACCGTCGACTGGACCGCCACCTGGGACCTCGCCGCCGCCCCCGACTGGAGCTACCCCGCCACCCTGCGGCTGCAGGAGGCCGAGGAGGGCTGGGACGTCGTCGCCGAGCCGACCCTGGTGCACCCGGAGCTGGGGGAGGGCCAGCACCTGCTGCTGGAGCGCGAGCTGCCCGAGCGGGCCGACATCACCGACGCGGCCGGGCAGCCGCTGTTCGCCCCGACCGAGGTCGTCAACGTCGGCGTCGACCCCGCCCAGGTCACCGACCTGCCGGCGCTCGCGGCGGGGCTGTCGTCGGCCACCGGGATCCCCGCCGAGGAGATCGCCGCCGACGTCCAGGCCGCGCCCGCGGGCCAGTTCGTGCCGGTCCTCACGCTGCGCCGTCCGGACTTCGACGCCATCCGCGCGCAGGTCTTCGACCTGCCCGGCGCGGTGTTCCCGACCGCCACCCGGCTGCTGGCCCCCAGCCCCCGCTTCGCCTCGGCCCTGCTGGGCCGGGTCGGCCCGGCGACCGCCGAGGTGCTCGAGGAGACCGCGCAGGACGGCACCCCGGTGTACGCCGCCGGCGACGAGCTGGGCCTGTCCGGGCTGCAGCGCGCCCTGCAGGAGCAGCTGACCGGCACCCCCGGCTTCACCGTCTCCGTGGTCAGCACCGACTCGGCGACCGGGGACGCCGGCCGCCAGGTCGACGCGGTCGAGCCGGTGCCGGGCCGGCCGGTGCAGACGCCGCTGGTGCGCGCGGTGCAGACCGCCGCCGACGCCGCCGTCGCCACCCAGCAGCTGCCGACCCACCTGGTCGTCGTCCGGCCCGGGACCGGGGAGATCGTCGCGGTCTCCTCCAACGAGGCCGCCGCGGCCGGCAACGCGTTCACCGGCCAGTACCCGCCGGGCTCGAGCATGAAGACGATCAGCGCCACCGCACTCCTGGCCACCGGCACGCTGACCCCGCAGACGCCGGTCGCCTGCCCCGGCACCTTCGTCGTCGACGGGCGCGAGTTCGAGAACGCCAACCAGTTCGACCTGGGCACGGTCCCGTTCACCGAGGCCTTCGCCGAGTCCTGCAACACGACCTTCATGCAGCAGGGGCTGCAGCTGCCCGACGACGCGCTGGCCGCCGCCGCCTCCTCCTACGGCGTGGGCACCGACTGGCAGCTGCCGGTCGACGTGTTCAGCGGCGAGGTGCCCGCGGACAGCACCGGGACGACGAAGGCAGCCAACGCCATCGGCCAGGGCCAGGTGCTGATGAGCCCCGCGCAGCTGGCCCTGGTGGCCGCGGGGATCGCCAGCGGGACCGCGGCGGTGCCGGTCGAGGTCGTCGGCGCCGAGCCCGCCGGACAGGTCACCGCCGGCCCGGACCCCGCGGTGCTCGACGCGCTGCGCCCGATGATGCGCGAGGTGGTGCTCTCGGGGACGGCCAGCGGGCTGGCCGACCGCGGCGAGGTCTACGGCAAGACCGGCACCGCCGAGTTCGGCACCAACACCCCGCCCGACGCCCACGGCTGGTTCATGGGCTACCAGCGGGGCGGACCGCAGGGCGACCTGGCCTTCGCCGTCCTGGTGGAGACCGGTCAGTCCAGCAGCGTGGCCGTCGACGTCACCGACGCCTTCCTCGGCGGACTGGGCT
>DASQXT010000274.1:0-5669 GCA_035639575.1 Geodermatophilus sp. | reverse complement strand
GAGCTGGACGTCGCCTCGGCGCCCGCCGCGCCGCCGGAGGAGGTCGGCGACGAACTGCTCTGGGAGGTCCCCGACCCGGACGCCGCGTCGGGCTGCTACGCCTGGCTGGCCGGTGAGGCCGGCGTGGTGAGGGCGCTGCGCCGCCGCCTGGTGGGCGACCTCGGCGTCCCCCGCGGGTCGGTGGCGTTCATGGGCTACTGGCGCCAGGGCGTCGCCTCCTGAAGGCGCCCTGGAGGGGGCCACCTCAACGGAGCCGGCGGACCGGCACCACCATCGGCGTCCCGGCCACCGGGTCGGGCACGACCCGCGCCTCCAGGTCGAAGACGTCGGCCAGCAGCTGCTCGGTGAGCACCTCCTGCGGCGTCCCCGAGGCGACCAGCGCGCCGTCGTCCATCGCGACCAGCCGCTGCGCGTAGCGCGCGGCGAGGTTGAGGTCGTGCAGGACGACGACGACGGTGCGGCCGCGCTCGGCGTGCAGCCGCGCCACCAGCTCGAGGACGTCGATCTGGTGGGAGAGGTCCAGGTAGGTCGTCGGCTCGTCGAGCAGCAGCAGGTCGGTGCCCTGCGCGAGCGCCATGGAGATCCAGGCCCGCTGCCGCTGCCCGCCGGACAGCTCGTCGACCGGCCGGTCGGCGAGGTCGGCCATGTCGGTCCAGGTGAGCGCCTCAGCGACCGCCACCTCGTCGTCGCGGGACCACTGCCGCAGCCAGGACTGGTGGGGGTGCCGGCCGCGCGCGACGAGGTCGCCGACGGTGAGGCCCTCCGGGGCGACCGGCGTCTGGGGCAGCAGGCCGAGCACCCGGGCCACCTCGCGGGTCGGCGTCCGCGCGATCGCCCGGCCGTCGAGCAGCACCTGGCCGCCGACCGGCCGCAGCAGCCGGCCCAGCGCCCGCAGCAGCGTGGACTTGCCGCAGCCGTTGGGGCCGACGACGGCGGTGAACGACCCGTCGGTGAGCTGCAGGTCCAGGTCGCGGACGACGACCCGGTCGTCGTAGGCCAGGCTGACCGACTCGGCGGCGAGACGGACCGTTCCGGTCCCCGGCCGGGTGGGCGTGGTGGTCCCTGTGTTGACGGTCACAGCGTCGATCGCCGCCTTCCGCGGACGAGGAGCCAGAGCAGGTACGGCGCGCCGACGGCGGCGGTGAGCACGCCGACCGGCAGCGCCTGGGGGAGCACGGTGCGGGTCAGCAGGTCCGCGCCGACGACGAGGGCGGCGCCGAGCAGGCCGGAGGCCAGCAGCGGCGGCCGCGAGCCGCCGGTGAGCCGGACCGCGACCTGCGGGACCACCAGGGCGACGTAGGCGATCGGGCCGGCGGCGGCCACGGCGGCGGCGGTGAGCCCGACCGCGACGAGGACCACGACCGCCTGGGTGGGGACCAGGCGCACCCCCAGGCCCCGGGCGGTGTCGTCGCCGAACTGGACGGCGCCCAGCGCGCGGCTGCAGCCCAGTGCGGCCGGCAGCAGGACGGCGAGGGCGACCAGCAGCGGCACGGCCTCGGTCCAGGTCCGGGCGTTGAGCGAGCCGGTGGTCCACACGTAGGCCGACGCGGCGTCGTGGATCTCGGCGCGGGTGAGCAGCCAGTCGACCAGCGCCGCCGCCACCGCCCACAGCGCGATGCCGACCAGCACCAGCCGGTAGCCGTCGATCCCGGCGCGCCAGGCGAGCAGCAGCAGGAGCAGGCCGGTTCCCAGGGCGCCGAGCAGCGCGGCGAGGGGGACGCCGACGCCGCTCGCCGTCCCGCCGAGGACGATCGCCGCCACCGCGCCGGCCGACGCGCCCTGCGTGATGCCGAGGACGTCGGGGGAGGCCAGCGGGTTGCGGGCGGAGGTCTGGAAGAGCGCACCGGCCACCCCGAGGGCCACGCCGACCAGCGCGCCGACGGCGATCCGCGGCGCCCGCAGCTCCAGGACGATGAACCGCTGGGTCTGCTCACCGAGGCCGACCAGGGTGCGCAGCACGTCGGTCAGGCCGATCGGGAAGTCGCCGCGGCCGAGGCCGGCCGCGGCGAGCAGGACGACGGCGACGGCCGCGCCGAGCGGCACGGCGACCTGCCGCCAGCGGACCCGGCCGGACACCGGCCCGAGGCGGACGACGGTCCCGCCGGGCCCGCGCACCCGCTCGGTCGTCACCGTCACGTGCTCGCCAGCCGGCGGCGGCAGATCAGTGCGATGAAGAACGGCGCCCCGAGCAGGGCCAGCACGATGCCGACCTGCAGCTCGCCGGGGCGGACGACGACGCGCCCGACCACGTCGGCGACCAGCAGCAGGGCGGCCCCCAGCAGGCCGGAGCAGGGAACCAGCCAGCGGTGCGCGGGGCCGGTGAACACCCGGACGACGTGCGGCACCACCAGGCCGACGAAGGCGATGGGACCGCAGGCCGCCGTCGCCGCGCCGCAGAGCAGGGTGACCGCGGCCAGGCCGACCGAGCGGGCCAGCCACACCCGCTGGCCGAGGCCGCGGGCGACGTCCTCGCCCAGGCCCAGCAGGTCGAGGGCGGGGGCGTTGACCAGGGCGAGCACCAGGCCGGCCGCGATGAACGGCGCCACCTGCCAGGCGACGTCGGCGCCGCGGCCGGCCAGGGCGCCGACCACCCAGAAGCGGAAGGCGTCGAGGCTGTCGGTGTCGCTGACCAGGACCGCCCGGACCAGCGCGTAGAACAGCGCCGACAGCGCGGCGCCGGCCAGGGCCAGGGTGACCGGCGTGGCACCGCCGCGGCCGGCCGAGCCGAGCGAGAAGACCAGCACGGTGCCCAGCAGGGCGCCGGCGAAGGCGAACCAGACGTATCCGGCCGGCGTGCCGACGCCGAGCAGGTGGATGGCCAGGACCACGCCGAGCGAGGCCCCGGCGGTGACGCCGAGCAGCCCCGGGTCGCCGAGCGGGTTTCGGGTGTGGCCCTGGGCCAGCGCGCCGGCGACGCCGAGGGCCAGGCCGGCCATCAGGCCGAGCGCGGTGCGCGGCACCCGCAGCTCGCGCACGATGACCGTCTCCTCGGTCGGGACGCCGGGGTCGGTCAGCGCCTGCCAGACCGCGCCCAGGCCGATGCCGCGGGAGCCGACCGCGACGCTCAGCGTGGCGGCGGCCCCCACGAGGACCAGCAGCAGGAGCAGGCCGAGCAACCGGCCGCGCCGCTGTCGGAGCAGCCCCCCGTGCCGCGGAGCCGTGCCCTCCGGTCGGCCGGGTCCACCGGGACCCCGCCACCGCGGGGCGGCGTCGGTCGAGGAGGACACGAGCGGCTCCCGGGGCGGACGGCGAGATAGGGCAGCCTCACCTTAGTCGCGCCGCCGAGTCGGGCCGGGCGAGCACCCGGCTCAGCGGTGCTGGCGGCGGCTGCCGCCGTGCCAGTCCTCCTCGACCCCGGCCTCGCCCGGGCGCACGCCGAACGCCGGCAGCTGCGGCCGCTCCCGCAGGCTGCGCTTGAGCTCGGCGAAGCCCGGGAACGTGGCGAGCCCGACGACGTGGTCCCACAGCTCGACGGCCGCGTCCGGGTCGGGCAGCCGGCTGATCACCGGGCCGAAGAAGGCGGTGCCACCGGGCGGGCGGAAGTGCAGGATCGGCGTCCCGACGTCCTTGCCGGTGAGCCGCAGCGCGGCGTCGGTCTCCTCCTGGACCTCGGCGTCCCACGACTCGTCCCCGACGGCGGTCGCGAGGTCGGTCGGCAGCCCGGCCTCGGTGAGCACCTGCTCGAGGAACGGCCGGCCGGTGACCCGCTCCGGCGGCGGCTGGCCGGCCGGGTCCTCGAACACGTGACGGCCGAGGGTGGCGTAGAGCGGGTCGAGCGCCTGCGCGCCGTGCTCGGCGCGGGCGCGCGCGGCGACCCGGAGCAGGTGCAGCCCGGAGGTGTGGCCGGCCTCGTACTCGGGCGGGAACTGCGCGTCGTAGTCGACGTGCCGGTTGAGCAGCCGCAGCGAGATCAGCCGCCACTCGACGCGGTACTCGCGCTGCTCGGCCACCATCCGGACCCACTTGCTGGTCATCCAGGCGAACGGGCAGACGGGGTCGAACCAGAAGTGCAGGTCGGCATCGCTCACCGGTGCAGGACCTCCTCGATCGCGTGCCGCACCTCGGGGGCGTCGGGCTGGGTCGTCGGGCGGAACCGGGCCGCCACCTCACCGTCGGCGCCGACCAGCCACTTCTCGAAGTTCCAGGCGACCGGGCCCGCCTCGCCGGAGGCGTCGGGCGCCTCGGTGAGCCGCTGGAACAGCGGGTGCGCACCCGGGCCGTTGACCTCGAGCTTCTCGGTCATCGGGAAGGTGATGCCGTACGTGGCCGAGCAGAACCCGGCGATCTCCTCGGCCGTGCCCGGCTCCTGGCCGGCGAACTGGTTGCACGGCACGCCGACGACGGTCAGACCCCGCCCGCCGTACTCCTGCTGCAGCGCCTCGAGCTGGGTGTACTGCGGGGTCAGGCCGCAGCGGCTGGCGACGTTGACGACCAGGGCGGCGCCACCGCCGGTCAGGTCCCGGAGGGTGGTCGGCTCACCCCGCAGGGTGGTCAGGGGAGTGCCCAGCAGGTCGCTCACGGGTGTGCTCCCTTCAATCGAGGCCGCTCAGGTCGTCGGGGACGTCGACCGCGTGCTGGCGCAACGCCTCGATCGGGACGACCTCGAGGGCCCTCGCGTTCGTGGCCGCCAGGACGACGCCGGCCGCGACACCGGCCTGGTAGGCCTGCAGCCACCGCGCGGCCACCACGCACCAGCGGTCGCCGGGGCGCAGGCCGGGGAAGCCGTACTCCGGCCGCGGGGTGGACAGGTCGTTGCCCAGGGCGCGCTGCAGGTCGAGGAACTCCGCCGAGACGACGGTGCAGACGGTGTGGCTGCCCAGGTCCTCGGGGCCGCTGCTGCAGACGCCGGTGCGGTAGAAGCCGGTCAGCGGCTCGGCGCCGCACGGTTGCAGCGACCCGCCGAGCACGTTGCGCTCGACCTCGGCCCCCTGCTCGCTCATGGGTACCCATCCTGCTGCCGGACGGCGGTCCGCGCTCCCCGGCCACGGTCGTCGGGCACCGCCTCGGGGGTGCGTGCACACGGTCCTCTCCGGGCCGAGGAGCCGGGTGGCAAGGTGACGCCGTGAGCGCTGACACGTCCGCCGGCCCCGCGGTCCTCTGGAGCCCCACGCCCGAGTCGATCCGGGCGACCCGCCTCGCGCAGTTCGCCGACCGGGTGGCCACCCGGCGCGGACTGGACTTCGGCGACCCGCCGGACTACGACGCGATCTGGCGCTGGTCGGTCGAGCACCTCGACCAGTTCTGGGCCGAGGTGGCCGACTGGTCCGGTGTGCTGCCCGGCGTCCCGGACGACCGCGTGCTCACCCGCCGCCGGATGCCCGGGGCCGAGTGGTTCCCCGGGGGATGCGTCAACTACGCCGAGCAGGCGCTGCGGCACCCGGTCGACGGCACGGTCGACCCGCAGAGCCCGGCGCTGATCGCCGTCGCCGAGGACACCGAGCCGGTCGAGACCAGCTGGGCGGAGCTGCGCGCGCAGGTCGGGGCGTTCGCCGCCACGCTGCGCCGGCTCGGCGTGCAGCGCGGTGACCGGGTCGCCGGGTACCTGCCCAACGTCCCCGAGGCCGTCGTCGCCTTCCTCGGCGCGGCGGCGGTCGGCGCGGTGTGGTCCTCCTGCGCCCCGGACTTCGGCACCCGCAGCGTGCTGGACCGCTTCGCCCAGATCGAGCCCG
>DASQXT010000273.1:0-2873 GCA_035639575.1 Geodermatophilus sp. | reverse complement strand
TCGAGGTCCACGGGCCTGTAGCTCAGGCGGTTAGAGCGCATCCCTGATAAGGATGAGGCCGGAGGTTCAAGTCCTCCCAGGCCCACCCGTGTTCCGGCGCCACCGGTCCACCCCGTCCCCGGGGTCGGGCCCCGGCCCCCTCCCGAGGAGGGGGACTCCGCTCGAGGAGGTACCCCGCGTGCTGAGGAAGCTGGTCTTCGCGGCAGCCGCCGCCGGAGCCCTCGCTGCCGTTCGTCGGCGCTCGTCCGGCAGGACGGAGGCCGATCTCTGGGCCGAGGCCACCCGCGGCCCCCAGGGGGTCAGCACGCCCACCACCCGCTGACCCGCCGGGAGGCCCCACCTCCCACCCGGGGACGTAGCTCAATTGGCAGAGCACCGCCTTTGCAAGGCGGGGGTTAGGGGTTCGATTCCCCTCGTCTCCACTCCTCTGAGCTGCGGATCCACCTCCGTCGGGGGCTCCGGCGAGCCCTCCAACGGGGTCTCAGTCCGCAACTCGTCCGCGGGATGCGGCCCGCAGGGCGTCCAGCCGGTCGGCCACGTCGTCCAGGGCCCGTGCCCGGAGCCCTTCGACGTTTCGCAAAAGGGCTCCGTCGGGGTGTGGGCGGCGGGCGACTCAGTCACCGTGGGGATGCCGGGGATTCCCGGTCCCGCAGCCCGGGCCGGACGTCCGTTCCGGCCCACGTGAAGGCAGACCAGGCGATGTACGCGGTAGTCGTCACCTCGATGGCGGAGAAAAAGGCGTAGTAGCCGGTCAACCCAAATCCGAAGGGCAAGGTCGCCACCTGCACGAGAGTCATGAATGCGCCCGCTGCGATGTTCGCCCGGCGGTTCGCGCGGTGCCCCAGTAGCCGGGACAGGAGGACCATGGAGACTTTGATCTCCACGAAGATCGCGGTTGCGAGCAGGAATCCCTGCGTCATCTGCAGGCCACCGAGGTCGCCCACGAGGAACTGCTTCAGCTGGTCGGGGTCCATCAAGCTGGTGACGTCGCAGTAGAGGTAGTTCAGCGTCACGAAGATCCACAAGGTCGACAACTTCGTCTGCATGCTCATCGTTGTTCTCCTGCATGTGGCGAGGATGGGACGGTCGATGCATCGGGGGGCTGGCCCAGTCCTTTCCGCTGCCTGCCTCCCGACAGGCGGGGCGGCTGTTCCTCCCAACGGGACGTCACACCTCTCATGAGCGTTGTTGACGTGCGCGAGAGGCTCTCAACCTGGAGGGGTGCCTGCCTTCGTGTTCGAGCCCCGGAGCCGCAGCGCTCAGCAGCGGACGCTGAGGCAGGTGACCGTGCCCGCGCGTGGGGCGAGCGAAGGATGGTCGGGCCCGGGGCGCGGGTCAGGCCTGCTGCGGCGTGCGGTGTGGCTCGTTGTCGAGGCTGGTTGCCAGTGGCGCCGGCGATGTGGTGCGGCGGGGCCAGGTCCAGGCACAGCGCAGGATGAAGGCCAGGAGCAGCAGCTCGAGTCCGACGCCGAGGCCGTAGAAGAAGGTCCAGGACTCACCGGCCAGTTCGAAGGCCGAGACGGGGATCCAGACCGATGCCACGACGAGGTTGATCATCCGGTTCGCACGCGCAGGCAGGATCACCGACAGGAAGATCATCAGGCCCGGGACCGCCACCACCGCGAGGAAGATCGCAAGAAGGGGCTGGCTGATGTCGAACTCATAGGCGACGCCGTCGAGGATGTCGTCGATGGTCCCGGGCTTGTACAGGTGGAGGTAGTCGACGTAGATGTAGAGGAACATGGTGCTGGTCCATGCTGCTGCGAGCTTGGCCTGCACCGGCATACGCAGGTCTTCCAGCGCGCTGCGGGATCGGGGCGTTGTCATGACGAGGCTCCTCGGTCTGGTCGGGGTGGGTGCTCCCACCGTCACGGATGCCGGCGGCGGGCACATCAGCCCCGGAGCCTGATCCGACCTGGCCGTCGGCACAGCCGAGCTCTCGTACTTTCGGCCGATCACCCGGACACGCGGGCTGCCTAGGCTGATCAGATGGCCACCAGCGCACTCCACGCGCTGTGGGTCGAGCCTCGACCCACGAATGCTCCGGACCGGAGGCCGCGGGACTGGGCCTTGGTCGCAGCACTGATCTGCTGGTCCCTGGTGGAAGCAGAGACCGGCAGATCAGCGGTGCTCGGCCAGGACCTGGCGCCGCGCCCGCTGCTGCTGCTCTACGTGCTCGCGGTCGCGGGCCCCCTGCCGTGGCGACGCACGCACCCGCTCATCGCGGTCGCGGTCTCCTTCGGCACGTTCACGATCGTCGACAGCATCAGGATCCTCACCGGGTCACAGGGCGTCCCGCTGTCGAGCATGTCCGCGGCGCTGATCCTGGCCTACGCACTGTTCCGGTGGGGCTCGGGGCGCGAAGCCGCGAGCGGTCTCGGCGTCATCCTGATCTGGCTGGCCATCACCAACATCGCCGACCCCGTGGGCCTGCTGGGGACGGTCGGGGACTACGGGTTCTTCCTGTTCGCCGCCGCGCTCGGCGCCGCGGTCCGCTACCGGACGAAGAGCCGCATCCGCGACATCGACCAGGCCAAGGCCCGCGAACGCGAACAGCTCGCTCGCGAGCTCCACGACACCGTCGCCCACCACGTCTCGGGCATCGCCATCCAGGCCCAGGCAGGACGTGCCATCGCGGCCTCCTGCCCCGACCGTGCCATCGAGGCCCTGGCCGTCATCGAGGACGCAGCGACCCGCACCCTCACCGAGCTGCGCGCCATCGTCGGCGTGCTCCGCGCCTCGCAGGACACCGAGTTCGCGCCGCAGCCCGGCGTGGCCGAGGTCGAGCAGCTCGGCACCGATGGCCAGACGCGTCCCTGCGTCGAGGTGACGCTCTCCGGCGAGTTCGACGACCTCAGCCCGGCGGTCGGGGC
>DASQXT010000272.1:0-9723 GCA_035639575.1 Geodermatophilus sp. | reverse complement strand
ATGACCTTGACCCACGCCGCGGCGAAGTCCCGCACGAACTTCTCCTTCGCGTCGTCGGCCGAGTAGACCTCGACGATGCCGCGCAGGATGGAGTTCGAGTTGAACACCAGGTCCGCCGCGGTCGCCGTCCGGACGACGTTGCCGTCGGCGTCCAGGCCCTCGTAGACGCCCTCCGTGTCGACCGAGCTGCGCCACGAGACGCCCAGGTCGAGCAGGTTGCGGAAGAAGTCCTGCGACAGCACGCCCGGGCGGTCGGTGAAGACGCCGTGGCGGACGCCGCCGGTGTTCGCGCCCAGCGCACGCAGCCCGCCGACCAGCACGGTCATCTCCTTGGCCGTGAGCTCGAGCATGTACGCCCGGTCCACCAGGAGCGTCTCCGGCGCCAGCTTGCTGCCCGGCGCGATCCAGTTGCGGAAGCCGTCGGCGCGCGGCTCGAGCCACCGGAAGTTGTCGACGTCAGTCTGCTCCTGCGAGGCGTCCGTGCGGCCCGGGTGGAACGGCACGGTCACCGTCACACCGGCGTCCGCCGCGGCCTTCTCCACCGCCGCGCTGCCGGCCAGGACGATCAGGTCGGCGAGGGAGACCTTCTTGCCGGTCTGCTGCTCGAACTCGTCCTTCACCCTCTCCAGCACCGGCAGCACGTCCCGGACGCCGTCGTTGACCGCCCAGCCGATCTGCGGCTGCAGCCGCAGCCGCGCGCCGTTGGCGCCGCCGCGCTTGTCCGTGCCGCGGTACGACGCGGCGGACGACCAGGCCGTGTGCACCAGCTGCGAGACGGTCGGGCCGGCGGCGAGCACGCGCTGCTTGAGGTCGGCGATCTCCGCCTCGCCCACCAGCTCGTGGTCCACGGCCGGGACCGGGTCCTGCCAGATGAGGTCCTCGGCCGGCACGTCGGGGCCGAGGTAGCGGCTCTTCGGGCCCATGTCGCGGTGCAGCAGCTTGAACCAGGCGCGGGCGTACTGGTCGGCGAAGTACTCCGGGTCGTCCCGGAACCGCTCCGAGATCGCGCGGAGCTCGGGGTCGACCCGCAGCGCCATGTCGGCCGTCGACATCATCGGCGGGTTCTTCTTGCCCGGGATGTGCGCGTCGGCGACGAGCTCCTGGGCCTCGGCGTTCTTCGGCTGCCACTGCTTGGCGCCGGCCGGGCTCTCGACCAGCTCCCAGTCCCAGCCGAAGAGGGTCTCCCAGTAGGAGTTGTCCCACTGCGTCGGCGTCGGGGTCCAGGCGCCCTCGAGGCCGCTGGTGATGGTGTCGGCGCCCTTGCCGGTGCCGTTCTGGTTGGCCCAGCCCAGGCCGTTGCCGTGCACCGGGCACGCCTCGGGCTCCGGCCCGAGGAGCTCGGGGTTGCCGTTGCCGTGGGTCTTGCCGAAGGTGTGGCCGCCGGCGATGAGCGCGACGGTCTCCTCGTCGGTCATGCCCATCCGGCGGAAGGTCACCTTGATGTCGTGGCCCGAGCCCAGGGGGTCCGGCTGGCCCTTCGGGCCCTCCGGGTTGACGTAGATCAGGCCCATGGTGACCGCAGCGAGGTGGCCCTCCTCGAGGTCGAGCGGGTCCTCGCCGCTGTAGCGCTCGTCACCGAGCCAGGTGTCCTCCGGGCCCCAGAAGATCTCCGGGGGCTGCCAGGTGTCCTCGCGGCCGAAGGCGAAGCCGAAGGTCTGCAGCCCCATGTCGTCGTGCGCGACGTTGCCGGCGAGCAGCAGCAGGTCGGCCCAGGAGAGCTTGCGGCCGTACTTCTGCTTGATCGGCAGCAGCAGACGGCGCGCCTTGTCCAGGCTCGCGTTGTCCGGCCAGCTGTTGAGCGGGGCGAACCGCTGTGCGCCGGTGGCACCGCTGCCGCGGCCGTCGGCGATGCGGTAGGTGCCGGCCGCGTGCCAGGACATCCGGATGAACAACGGGCCGTAGTGCCCCCAGTCCGCCGGCCACCAGTCCTGCGAGGTGTGCATGAGCTCGGCGAGGTCGCGCTTGAGCTCCTCGACGTCGAGCTTCGCGAACTCGGCCTTGTAGTCGAAGTCCTCGCCGAGCGGGTCGGAGTCCCTCGAGGGCTTGTCCAGCACCGACAGGTCGACCTGGTTGGGCCACCAGTCCCGGTTGCTGCGGGGGCGCCCGCCGGTGTGCGCGGTCGGCGCGTGGATCGCCGGGTTCTCGCTCTCGCTCGTGCTGTGGCTCTGGACCTTGTCGGCCTCGTTGGTCGTCACGGTGTCCCTCTCTGTGCTGCGGGCGGTCGGGGGAAGCGGGGGGGCCGGTCGGCCGCGCAGGTCGGGAAGCGTCCTCCGCGAACGACCTCGGCCTCGTCGATGACGAAGCCGCCGTCGTCGGAGGGGGTCGGGCAGGGTGCGGCACCGTCGGCCCGGTCGACGTCGGCGAGGGCGCCGGGGGATCGGCCGACCAGGTGGGAGCGGTCGTCGCCGACCCTGGCCCCCTGGCGCGCGACCGCGGCGCCGGTCCGGATCCCGGGGTCGACGTGCGGATGCGCGTGGACGGCGTCCGGCACCGCCGAGCGCGGACGGGTGGTCCGCGAACCCGCCGCGCGCAGCACGCGTTCAAGGCCGGCGGCGTCCAGCACGGCCCCATCCTGGAAACCTCCCCGGGACGAGTCAAGGCCGCAGGAGTGGGGTCCTCGTCCGGCCGACCGTCCCCGGCGAGGTCCAGCCGGCCGATCGGACCCCTCCCGATGAGACGGCGTGGTGTGCCAGAACGGGTCACTCGGGCGGACCTCGGTGGTGGTGTCCTGCACAGGTCGTGGGACGACGCCTGCTGAGGAGGAGTGACATGGGTCGGATGGAGGGCAAGGTCGTGCTCGTCACGGGGGCTGCCCGGGGACAGGGGCGGGCGCACGCACAGCGGCTGGCCGCCGAGGGCGCCGACATCATCGCCGTGGACCTGGCCGGGCCCGTCGAGACGGTGACCTATCCGCCCGCCAGCGCTGATGACCTCGCCGAGACGGTGGCGGCGGTCGAGGGGCTCGATCGGCGGATCCTGGCTCGGCAGGCCGACGTCCGTGACACCGACGCCCTCGCCGCCGCGGTGCGGGACGGCATCGGGGAACTGGGCCGGCTGGACGGCGTCGTGGCCAACGCCGGGATCCTCAACGCCGTCAAGCCGTCCTGGGAGCTGGCCGAGGAGGAGTGGCAGACGATGCTCGACATCAACCTCTCCGGTGTCTGGCACACCACCAAGGTGGCGATCCCGCACCTGATCGAGCAGGGGGACGGCGGTTCCATCGTCCTGATCAGCTCGACCGCCGGACTGCGGGGCATCCCCAACATCGCGCACTACAACGCCGCCAAGCACGGGGTGCTGGGGCTGCAGCGCACGCTGGCCAACGAGCTCGCCGAGCACCGCATCCGGGTCAACTCGGTCCACCCGACCAACGTGCGCACGACGATGATCGAGAACGAGTCCAGCGCGCGGATCTACCGGCCCGACCTGGACGACCCGACCTTCGACGACGCGATCCCGGCCCTGACGAAGATCAACATGTGGCCCGTGCCGTGGGTCGAGGTGGAGGACGTCGCCAACGCCGTCCTGTTCCTCCTCTCCGAGGAGTCGCGCTACATCACGGGCGTGGCCCTCCCCGTCGACCTGGGGATGAGCCAGAAGTACTCCGGGGCCTGACCGGCCCGCGGAAGCTGTCCCCTCACCGGACGCCCGTGACAGGGTGGGCGCCACGCGCCCGACGACGAGGGCGGAGGTGCTGTGACCGGGTTCGACGCCCTGACTGCGGAGGGGCTCTACCAGCTGCGGCGCGCACGGGACGAGTTCCTGGCCGGCGGTCTGTACGGGCGCACGCCGCCGGGCCTGCCGGCCGAGCTCGTCACGGCCTGGCGGCGTGCGCTCTTCTACGGGGTGCCGCCGGACCTCCCCGCGGTGCCGCGCGTCCCGGGGCCGCGGCACCCCTCGCTGTTCGCCGCGGCCTCCCCGGTGCTGGAGCGGCTGGTCGACAGCCTGTCGGCGGCCGACCTGGCGGTGGTGCTGTCCGACGCCCGCGGCCGGGTGGAGGCGGTCCAGGCGCAGAGCCACGACGTGCGCCGGCACCTCGAGCGCATCGACACCGGTCCGGGAGCCGACCTCTCGGAGACGACGACCGGCCTCAACGGCATCTCCGCCGTCGTCGAGACCGGCCGGCCGGCGCTCGTCCGCGGCCCCCAGCACGTCCTGGGGCTCTACCAGGAGACGGCCTGCGCCGGGGCCCCGATCCGGGACCCCCTCGACCACCGGCTCCGCGGGGTGCTCTCCCTGGTGAGCGGCCTCGAGGTCCCGCCGGTACTGCTCTCCACGCTGGCCGACACCGCGGCCGCCGCGATCGAGCGAGAGCTGCTCCACCACACCGAGCCGCGGGAACGTGTGCTGCTCGACGCCTTCCTCCCGGAACGAGCCCGCACACCAGCCGTGCTCGCCCTGGACGGGCGGACCCGGCTCGTCAGCGACCCGGCGGGATCGCTGCTCGTCGACCCCGACCTCGATGTCCTGGAGGACGTCGCCGCGACCGCGGTGCGCGCGGATCGGCTCGGCTCCGAGGTCGTCCTCCTGCCCGGGAGCGGCGCGGTCGCGCGCCTGCGCGAGGTCCTGCACGGCGGCGTCGTCGCCGGTGTCCTCGTGACCCTCGACCCGCCGGACGGACCGCACCCGCGCCACGCCGCTGTGCCGTCGCCCCCGGTCCTCGCCGACCCGACCCCGCTCCCCGGCCTGGCCGGTCGATCCGCGGCGTGGCAGGCGGTCCTCCGGCGGGTCGAACGAGTCGGCGACGCCCGGGTCCTCGTCATCACCGGGGAATGGGGCACGGGCCGCGGCGCGCTCGCGCGCGCCATCGGCCTCCGGCAGGGGCGACGGGTCGTCGAGTTCGACGCCGCAGACGTCGTCGCGGACCCCCGTCGCCCCTGGCTCGCCGACCTCGCTCCGGCGTTGCAGGAGGACGCGCTGGTCGTCATCCGCGGCGCCGACGCGCTCCCGGCCCGGACGGCGGTCGCCGTCCGGGCTCTCCTCCACCGTCCCCTGCACGGTCGAGTGGCGCTGACGGGTACGACGGACGACGGGCGGCCCTGGCACCTGGACCTGGTCCCGGCCGGCGGGGTCGAGGTCGTCGAGGTGCCGCCCCTCCGCGACCGTCCTGGGGACGTCGCGGAGCTGGTCGCCGTCCTGTCCGCACCGCAGTCGGCCGACGGCGGGCCGCTCCGGCTGGCCCTCGATGCAGGTGAGGCGCTGCGCCGGTGGTCGTGGCCGGGCAACGTCGCGGAACTGCGTGCCCTGGTGTCCCGCCTGTGCGCGGAGGTGGGCAGCCGGCGACCGGTCACGTCGGACGACCTGCCGGAGGAGGTGCGCCGCGTCACCCGGGTCTTCACGGGGCTGGAGCAGACGGAGCGGACGGCCATCCGCGCGGCGCTGCGGGCTCACGGGGGAAACCGGTCACGGGCCGCGGAGGCACTGGGCATCGGCCGCTCGACCCTCTACCGCAAGCTCCGCTACTACGGACTGGAGAGCTCCTGACCCGCTCCGCCCGGGAGGGTCCTGTGCAGATGCAGACCCCGGTGTGCCAAAGCGGGACAACCGTCGCGTGGTGACCGGCGTCACGCTCTGCGGGTCGGACCACACCCGAGACTGCGAGGTGCTCATGTCCATCCCCCAGCAGGCGCAGCGACCTGCGTCCGGGACCGCCGGGTCGAGCCCGGCCCGGGAATCCGCCTCCCCCGTCCCCGACGACCGCGCACCGGACGCGGTCGCGGACGTGGTCGTCGTCGGCGGCGGGGGCGGAGGACTGCCCACAGCACTGTTCAGCCGCTGGCTCGGCAACGAGGTCGTGCTCCTGGAGAAGGCCGACGAGCTCGGTGGCACGGCCCGGAAGGCCGCCTTCTGGTACTGGGTGCCGAACAACGAGCCGATGCGGGCCGCCGGCATCGTCGACGACGAGGCCGACTTCCTGCGCTACGTGGCCAGGCTGGCTCGCCCCACCGCGTACGACCCGGACTCGCCGACCCTCGGGCTGACCCGGTGGGAGTACGACATGTGCCGGGCCATCTACGAGAGCGCCTCCCCGGCGGTCGAGCTGCTCGCCGAGAAGGGAGCGCTGGAGTACCGGCACTGTCCCGACGTCCCCGACTACTGGTCGGAGATCCCCGAGGACAAGACCCCCACCGGCCGGGTCCTGGTCCCCGCCGGCGCCCGGGAGTCGATGTCGGACGGCGGGCTCGTGGGCGTGGCGTCGATGAGTGCCGCAGCCCGGCGTGACGGGATCGACGTCCGCACCGGCCACCGGGTGCAGCGCCTCGTGGTCCGCGGCGGTGCGGTCGTCGGCGTGGAAGCGACCACCGCGGACGGGCGCACGCACCGGATCGCCGCTCGCAAGGCCGTGGTCTTCGCCTCCGGCGGGTTCACCCACGACGTCGACCTGCGGCGGAACTTCCTGCACGCCCCGGTCTACGGCGGGTGCGCCGCGACCACCAACGAGGGGGACTTCCTCGCGATCGCCGGCCCGGTCGGCGCCCAGCTGAGGAACATGAACTACGCCTGGATGTGCCCCATCCCGCTGGAGCGGGCAGTCGCCCGCGACCCGGGCCTGATCGGCATGTTCTCCGTCGCGGGTGACTCGATGGTCTTCGTGGACAAGACCGGTCACCGGGTGGTGAACGAGAAGCTGCAGTACAACGAGCTGGCGCAGAGGTTCTTCACCTACGACGGCGAGAAGGGGGAGTACCCCCACCTCGTCCTGGTCCAGATCTGGGACCAGCGCAGCCAGGACCACTCGGCCAGCGACGAGTACGGCCGGCTCATCGTCCCGCCCGGCACCGACGACTCGCACGTCATCCGCGGCGAGACCCTCGACGAGCTCGCCGAGGCGATCGCCGCGCGCCTGGACCGGTACAAGGGCGTGACAGGGGGGCTCACGCTCGCCCCGGACTTCGTCGGCAACCTGCGGCGGACCATCGACCGCTTCAACGCACTTGCCGAGCGCGGTGTCGACGAGGACTTCCACCGCGGGGAGAAGCCGATCCAATTCGTGTTCAACGGTCCCGTGAAGGAGGAGCCCGACCGGGCCAACCCGACGATGTGGCCGATCAGCGGCCAGGGCCCCTACTACGCCGCCCTGGTCACCGGGGGGACGCTCGACACGAAGGGCGGGCCGCGGACCAATCCCGACGGGCAGGTCCTCGACGACACGGGGACACCCGTTCCCGGTCTCTACGGGGTCGGCAACTGCGTCGCCTCGGCGTCCGCGCAGGCCTACTGGGCCGGGGGCGCGACCCTGGGCCCCATCATCGCCTTCGCCCACCGCGCCGCGCGGGCCGCCGACCGGGAACCCGTCCGCGAGCCGTCCACCCAGCTGACCACGGCCTGACGCCGTCTCGCGAGAGGAGCCCTGACATGGCGATCACGGTGCAGACGATGACCGACGAGCAGCGGAAGTCGGTCGCACTCGAGTACCTCAAGGCGTTCGACAACGCCGGCACGACGTCGACCGGTGGCAGCATCCTCGACCTGTTCGCCGACGACGCCCAGGTCATGTTCCCCAAGTGGGGGCTGGCCACGGGCAAGGAGCAGATCGGCCAGTTGTTCACCGACGTCGGCAGCACGCTGGTCTCGGTCCAGCACCACTACTCGGAGTTCACCTGGGTCTTCTCCGGCTCCGACCTCGTGGTCGTGGAGGGCACCAGCCACGGCGAGCACAAGGACGGGCCGTGGCGGGCCGGCGTGCCGGACTGGGGCGCGGGGCGCTGGTGCGACGTCTTCGAGATCCGCGACTTCCTGATCCAGCGCTGCTTCATCTACCTGGACCCGGACTACGCCGGCCAGGACACCGAGCGCTACCCGTGGCTGACGCGGGCCTGAGCCCACCGGGAGGGCGACCGGCCCGGTGACGGCAACCGTTCCCCCACCGCAGCGACCTGACCGACACGAGAGAGGACTTCCCATGGCAGACGTCGAGACCGACGTCCTGGTGGTCGGGACCGGCCCGGCCGGCGCGTCCGCCGCGCTCGCGCTCGCCACCTACGGCGTCCGCACGACGGTGATCAACAAGTACGGACGGCTCGCCGACACCCCCCGTGCCCACATCACCAACCAGCGCACGATGGAGGCCCTGCGCGACCTCGGCGTCGAGGAGGAGGTGGTGGCCGAGGCCGTGCCGCAGGAGCTGATGGGCAACCTCGTCTACTGCACCTCGATCGCCGGCGAGGAGCTGGGCCGCCTGCACGCCTGGGGCACCCGGCCGGACCGGCTGGCCGACTACACCGCGGCCAGCCCGTCGCGGATCTGCGACATGCCCCAGGACCTGATGGAACCGGTGCTGCTGCACAACGCCCAGACCCGCGGGGCGAAGGTCCGCTTCGACACCGAGTACCTCTCCCTGCAGCAGGACGACGACGGCGTCACCGTCCACGTCCGGGACCGGCTGCGCGGCGACGAGTACGACATCCGGGCCCGCTACGTGATCGGCGCCGACGGCGGCCGCAGTCAGGTCGCCGACGACATCGGCCTGCCACTGCGCGGCCAGATGGGCGTCGGCGGCAGCATCAACATCGTCTTCGAGGCCGACCTGTCGCACCTGGTCGCCGACCGCCCGTCGGTCCTGTACTGGGTGCTGCAGCCGGGCGCCGACGTCGGCGGCATCGGTGCCGGCCTGGTGCGCATGGTCCGGCCCTGGCACAAGTGGCTGATCGTCTGGGGCTACGACATCAACGGCCCGGCGCCGGACCTGACCGAGGAGTACGCGCTGTCGATCGTGCGCAAGCTCGTGGGCGACGACTCGGTCAAGGTCACGATCACGTCCAGCTCGGCGTGGACGGTCAACCACGTGTCCGCCGAGCGGTACTCGACCGGCCGGGTGTTCTGCGCCGGTGACGCCGTCCACCGGCACCCGCCGTCGAACGGCCTGGGTTCCAACACCTCCATCCAGGACTCCTACAACCTGGCGTGGAAGCTGGCGATGGTGGTCCGGGGCGAGGCCGGGCCCGGGCTGCTGGAGACCTACTCGGCCGAGCGCGCGCCGGTGGGCAGGCAGATCGTCGACCGGGCCAACCAGAGCATCGCCGACACCGCCCGGCTCTACGACGCCCTCGGCCTGCTCGACACCACCGACCCCGAGCGGATGGTCGAGCACATGGCCGCACGCAAGCAGGCCACGCCGGAGGCGGAGAAGCAGCGGGCGGCGCTGCGCGAGGCGATCGCGTTCAAGGACTACGAGTTCAACTGCCACGGCGTGGAGATGGACCAGCGCTACGAGTCCTCCGCGGTGGTGCCCGACGGCACCGCGCCGGAGCAGCCGGTCCGGGACCCGGAGCTGTACTCCCACACGACGTCGCGACCCGGTGCGAAACTGCCGCACGCCTGGCTGACCACCGACCACCGCCGCCAGGTGTCCACCCTCGACCTCGGTGGGCGCGGCCGGTTCACGGTGTTCACCGGCATCGGCGGCGACAGCTGGGTGCGCGCCGCCGCGACGGTGGGGGAGCGGCTCGGCGTCGAGATCGCCGCCCTCGTCGTCGGCCCGGGCCAGGCGTACGACGACCTGTACGGCGACTGGGCGCGTGTGCGCGGCACCGACGACGGCGGGGCGCTGCTGGTCCGTCCGGACAACTACGTCGCCTTCCGTTCCGCCGGCGCCGCGTCCGAGGCCGAGGCCGAGGCGGCCCTGGAGACCGCCCTGCGCACCGTGCTCGACCGCGCTCAGGAGGTGCAGGCATGAGCGACCGGCAGTTGTTTAGCGAGGAGCGGTCGGCCGAGGTCGTGGCC